>NZ_JBEFNA010000014.1 GCF_040199715.1 Fusobacterium sp. SYSU M8D902 | reverse complement strand
CTAGTTGACTTACCAGGAGTATATAGTTTAAGTCCATACTCACTAGAGGAGAAGATAACAAGAGACTTTATCCTAGACGAGAATCCAGATGTAGTAATCAACGTTGTAGATTCAACAAACTTAGAGAGAAACCTATATTTAACTTATTTAATAAAAGAGTTAGATAAGCCAACAGTTATGGCGTTAAACCTATATGATGAGTTTGATAAGTTAAAATACAAATTGGATCTAGATCAATTTGAAAACTTTATGGAAGTAAAGGCTGTACCTGTTTCAGCTCTAAAGAAAACAGGAATAACAGATTTGATGGACAAAGCTCTAGAAATAGCTAAGAAGAAGAAAGATATAGAGTTTTCACTACCATTTGATGATGGAACAACTGCTCTAGTAAAAGAGATTGTAAAAGAGATAAAAGAAGATAAGAGCTACTCAGAAGCTTTAAAAGTATATTCAGCTGAGTATATAGCTATAAAGCTAATAGAGAGAGATAGTCATTTAATGGAAAAGCTAAAAACAAAATTCAATATAGATGTAACTGGAAAATTCGAAGAGAGAATATTAAAATTAGAAGATAAGTATGACAATGATAGTGAGACTATATTAGCTGAGCAAAGATATGGAGCAGTTAATGGAGTTTTAGCAAAAACATTTACAACATCAATAAAATCAAGACTAGATTTTACTGATAAAGTGGATAAAATAATATTAAATAAAATTTTGGGATTACCACTATTTTTCTTAATTATGTTTGGTGGAATGGATTTCGTATTCAGTGGAAGTGCTCCATTTGTTAAGTGGGTAGGAAGATTTTGTTCTAATTTTATTGGAAAATACTTAGAAATACTAGTAGAGGGAACACCTGATTGGCTACATTCATTGATTATAGATGGAATCTTGGGGGGAGTAGGAGGAATTTTAGTATTTACTCCAATGATGGCTTTCCTATACTTCTTTTTATCAATTTTAGAAGAGAGCGGATATATGTCAAGGGTTGCTTTCTTAATGGACAAATTGATGAGAAAGATGGGATTGAATGGAAAATCTTTTGTACCAATGATAATAGGATTTGGTTGTACAGTACCAGCTATTTATGCTACGAGAACAATGGAAGATGAGAGCTCAAAGAAGCTTACTGCAGCAATGACACCTTTCATGTCATGTTCAGCTAGATTACCAGTTTATGGTTTATTTACAGCAGCATTTTTTGGACAGAAGGCTGGAATAATAGTAGCTTCTCTATATTTCTTAGGAATTTTTGTAGCAGTTTTAGTTGGATTATTCCTAAAGAATGTAAAAGGATTTAAATCAGAAAATAAAGCACTATTAATAGAGTTACCACCATACAGAGTACCTAGTTTAAAAACTGTATTAACATCTACTTGGACAAGAGTTTCAGCATATATAAAGAGAGCTGGAAGTATAATTTTAGGAATTATGATGATTTTATGGACTTTGACATATTTCCCAAATAATGGAGATTCAAACACATCATATATAGCTAAATTTGGACATACTTTTGCTCCAGTGATGAAGCCTACAGGATTTGGAGATAGATGGGAAACAGTAGCAGCAATCATTCCAAGTATGGTAGCTAAAGAGGTAGTAGTAGGATTTTTATCACAAGCATTACCATTGGAGAGTGATGAGGAAGTTGTCACTGAAGAGGTAGAGGAGACAACAATTGTTCAAGATTTAGTTTTCCAAGTAAAAAAGTTGGGAGTAGCAGTAAAAAAATCAGTAGTAGGAATAGTGAGTTTAGATATGGCAAGATTTAAGATGCCAACACCAGAGGAGATAGAAGAAGAGGGAAGAGGAATAATAAAAGCTACATTTAATCTTTGGCCTGATGATAAATTAGCACCAGTAAGAGCTTACTCATTTATGGCATTTATTCTTTTAGTTGTTCCTTGTGTAACAACATTAGGAGCTATTAAGCAGGAGTTTGGTTGGAAATATTTATGGAAAGTAGTTGGAATTATGCTAGTTGTTCCATATGTAGCTTCAACTTTAATATTCCAAATAGGAAAATATCTAATTTAAAACATTAAAAAATAGTGATCAAAGTTCAAGAGCTAAGATCACTATTTTTCTATTATAAGTTGTTATTTAAAACTTTAACATCAGAATTAACAGAGTATATGACATCTTTTCTTTCAATTATGATCTCTGTTTTATCCTTTAAACTAGGTGTGTTTTTGATATTAGTTAATAACTCTAAACTAGGATTGATAGCCTTAGGATGACCAACTAGTTCCAACATAGTTATATCTCCATGGGTATCTCCATAGGCAAAACTTTTATCTAAGTCGATATTATATTTTTCACAAAACATATGGATAGACTTTAATTTATTTTTTGAATCCCACATTGGAGAGATCTCTCCAGTAAAAGTTCCATTTTCACAAGTGTGATAAGTAGAACCACAAAAATCATCTGCATTCCATTTTTTAGCCATTCTAGACACTAAAAAATCAGGACTACCAGAGATGAAGATTACAAGGTGTCCCTGTGATTTGTGCCACTTGATCATCTCTCTAGTATAGGTATATACCTTGTTTCCTTTCAATTCTACCACTTTATCAGCTACAAAATCGTTATATTTTATTGGAAGACCTTTTATAGCATCAACATATGTACCTGTAAGATCTTCAAGATAACTATCGTAGTTTCCAACCCTCTCATCCCAAAGTTTAAACGCCTCTTTAACTCTTCTATCATATTCTCTAAAATCTAACAAATCATATTTAATCAATTTTTTAAAATGTTCAGTTAAAAGAGAGTTTCTAAAAATAGTTCCATCAATATCAAAAAAAGCTGCAATCATATGATACCTCCCTTAAATAATTTAATTCTATATTAGAAAAATTATAGTTGAAAAAATAAAAAAAGTCAAATTCTTACTTAGTAATTTTTCTAAAAAATGATATAATATTGAATAAAACTAGAGAGGAGGTAAAAATAGTGGGGATAAAAAGAGTTATTTTATATTTGTTATTATCCTTTTCTCTTTTTGCTCAAGAGGCATATATAGCTTCTTTTAATACTTTGAGATTAGGAAAAAGTCAAAAAGATTACAAGCTGTTGAGCAATGTACTCAAAAACTTTGATATAGTTGGACTTGTTGAAGTTATGAGTGTTGAGGGATTAGAAAAATTAGTAAAAGAGTTGGAAAAAGAGAGTGGTGAAAAATGGGAATACCACATATCTCCTTATTCAGTTGGAAGGCATAGTTATAAAGAGTATTATGCATATGTATGGAAAAAAGAGAGGGTAAATTTTTTACAGGAGAGAGGATTTTATCCAGATGAGAAAGATGAGTTTGAAAGACCACCATATGGAGCAGACTTCAAAATAGATAATTTTGATTTTACTATGATTATGGTTCATACAATTTTTGGAAAAAAGGAGTCACAGAGAAGAGCGGAAGCCTTTAAAATGGATAAAGTTTATGACTATTTTCAAAATTTAGATGAGAGCGAGAACGATATTATCATAGCTGGAGATTTTAATCTAAGTGCTCAAGATGAAGCTTTTGAGAACATAGTTAAGCATAATGATGAAATAATTTATACAGTTTCTCCAAAAATAAAGACTACAATAGGTAAAGAAAAACTAGCAAACTCCTATGATAATATGTTTTTATCAAAAATTTATACTCAGGAGTTTGATGGAAAGAGTGGAGCATTGGATTTTACAAAGAAAAAATATAAACTTATGAAGGAAAAAATCTCAGATCATTTACCAATTTTTATAGTTGTAAATACTGAATTTGATGATGACTAGAGGGAGAAGATGAGAAGAGCATACGTATTTTTTAATGGAGAGCTTTTGGGAAGTAAAGAGTTTTATTTAACACTTTTAGAAGGAGAAGAGGGAGATATTTATTGTGCCGATGGAGGAGCTAACCTTCTAGAGAAGTTAGGTGTTTTTCCCAGAGAAATTTGGGGGGATTTGGACTCTGTATCAGAAGAGATACTGCAAAAATATGAAGAGGTAGGAGTTGGAATAAAAAGATTTCCAAAGGAAAAAGATTTTACTGATGGAGAACTTGTGTTACAATATGTAACAGAGAAAGAGTATGATAAAATAGTTATTATAGGTGGATTGGGTGGCCGAAAAGACCATGAGCTAACAAATTTAAACTTGATATTTAAATTTAAAAATTTGAGTTTTATAACAGAGCAAGAGGAGATTTTTGAGATAGAAAAGGATAAGGTTATTCTATTTCAAAAGGGAAAAACTATATCTTTTGTTCCTTTCTCTGAAAAGGTGGAGGGCTTGACACTAAAAGGAGTTAAATATCCACTAGACAAGTATACTCTTCATAGAGGGGATAGCATATGTATGAGTAATATCATAGAGGAAGATAGATGTGAGATCTCATTTGAAAAGGGAAAGTTATTAGGTATATTAGTTAAATAGTTTTAAATAAATTTTAATATAGGAGGAAAATTATGTTGAAAGAAGGAATGACTCTAACACAACAAAAGGTAGTAAACGAAAGCGAGACAGCAGCTAAAGTGGCTTCTGGAGCTTTAGAAGTTTTTTCAACACCAATGTTGATAGCTTTTATGGAGAATACAGCATTTAATCTTGCACAAAAAGAGTTAGGTGAAGGAGAGACAACAGTTGGTATCTCTGTAAATATAAAGCATATGAAGGCTAATCTTGTAGGTGATGAGGTAGTTTGTACTGCTACTTTAGAGAAGATTGATGGAAAAAGATTGGATTTTTCAGTGCAAGTATTACATGGAGAGACTCTTGTAGGAGAGGGAGAGCATAGTAGATTCATTATAAATGAAGAGAAGTTTTTAGCGAAATTAAAAAAATAGAGAGAGAGTTGGAGGAGATTTATTAAAATGCAATTAGAAGAAAAAAATGAAAAAATAGTAGGGAATACAAGGTTTATACTTGGAATACAGCACGTACTTGCAATGTTTGGAGCAACTGTATTAGTTCCTTTTTTAACAGGGTTAAATCCGTCGATAGCACTGATTTCAGCAGGAGCGGGAACGTTAATATTTCACCTTTGTACAAAGGGAATAGTACCTGTTTTTTTAGGGTCATCTTTTGCCTTTATAGGAGCGTTAACTTTAGTTTTAAAAAATGAGGGTATAGGTTCTATAAAAGGTGGAGTAATTGCAGCGGGACTTATATATGTATTGATGTCATATTTAGTAAAAACATTTGGAGTAGAGAGAATAAAATCATTTTTCCCACCGATTGTAACAGGACCAATAATAATGTTAATAGGGCTTAGAATGAGTCCAACTGCATTGTCAATGGCTGGTTATACAAATGGAAAGTTTGATACAAAAAGCTTAATAGTAGCTGTTTGTGTAATTTTAACTATGGTATCAATAACTATGATGAAAAAATCATTCTTGAGATTAATTCCTATTCTAATAGCTGTAATAGTAGGTTATATAGTTGCAACTTTTTTAGGAATGGTTGATTTTGGAGTGGTTTCTCAAGCAAAATGGATAGGACTTTCACCAGAGGCTACAAAAGATCTATTCACAATGCCAGTTATGTCATTAACTGGAATAATAGCAATAGCTCCAATAGCTTTAGTTGTGTTTATTGAACATATAGGGGATATAACTACTAATGGTGCTGTTGTAGGAAAGGATTTCTTTAAAAATCCAGGAATACATAGAACACTTTTAGGTGATGGACTTGCAACAATAGTAGCTGGATGTCTAGGAGGACCAGCTAATACAACTTATGGTGAGAATACTGGAGTATTGGCAGTAACTAAGGTATATGATCCAGCAATTCTTAGAATAGCAGCTTGTTATGCTATTGCTCTAGGATTTATAGGTAAATTTGGAATACTACTTCAAACAATCCCACTACCAGTAATGGGTGGTGTATCAGTAATTCTTTTTGGAATGATAGCATCAGTTGGAGTGAGAACAGTGGTAGAGGCAAGATTAGATTTTTCTAACTCAAGAAATCTAATAATTGCTTCAATAATATTTGTACTTGGAATAGCTGTAGATAATATTGTAATATGGGAGACTGTATCAGTATCTGGATTGGCATTAGCTGCATTTTCAGGAGTATTATTAAATAAAGTTCTTCCAAGAGATAGAGAGATAAAATTAAAGACACTAGATTAAGAGATACATAAGGAGGACACTATGGTAAAAAGAGATGAGATAGCAGATAGATATAAATGGAATATGACAGATTTTTACTCTGATTGGAATGATTGGGATCAGGAGTTAGAGACTTTAAGATCATTGATGGATAAAATTCCAAATTATAAAGGAAAGATAAAAAATAGTTGTAAGGATTTTATTGAGTTGGCTGAACTTGAGGAGAAGATAGAGAGAGTACTGGATAAACTATATGTTTATGCTTATATGTTAAAAGATCTAAACTCTAAAGATGAAACATCTTCAGTAAAATTACAAGAGATTCAAGCTCTATATACAGGATATGCTGTAAATGCAGCTTGGATTACTCCAGAGATATTGGAAATTCCTAAAGAAACAATGGAGAAGTGGATAGCTGAAAATATAGAATTAAAAGATCGTAAATTTGGACTTATGGAGATCTATAGATTACAAGGGCATGTATTAGATGAGAGTAAGGAGAGATTGTTGTCATATTATGGACAATATATGGGAGCTCCTCATGATATATATGCAGAGCTTTCTATCTCAGATATGAAATGGAATGAGGTTAAACTTTCAGATGGTTATGAAGGACCAGTGACAAATGGTGTATACTCAAAAGTTTTAGGAACAAATAGAAATCAAGAGGATAGAAAAAAAGCTTTTGAAGCACTATATAGTGCTTTTGAAAACAATAAAAATACATATGGAGCTATTTATAGAGCCTTACTTCAAAGAGATGTAGCTTCATCTAAGGGAAGAAACTATGGTTCATCTTTAGAAAAAGCATTAGAGCCTAAAAATGTTCCAGTAGATGTATTTAATACTTTACTAAAGTCAGCTATAAAGAACAATGCACCTTTACAAAGATATGTAAACTTAAGAAAGAGAGCTTTAAAATTAAAAGAGTATCACTATTATGACAACAGTATAAACATTGTTGATTATGACAAAAAGTTTGACTACGATTTGGCAAAAGAGATGGTATACAGCTCAGTAGCTCCATTGGGAGAAGATTATTCTGAAAAGATGAATAAAGCCATAAGTGAAGGTTGGATAGATGTTTTTGAAACTGAAAATAAGAGAAGTGGAGCTTACTCAATAGGTGTTTATGATGTCCATCCATATATGCTATTAAACTATCAATCTACTTTAGATGATGTATTTACATTAGCTCATGAATTGGGGCACACACTTCATACTATGCTTTCAAATGAAAATCAACCTTATGCACTTCACAACTATACAATATTTGTAGCAGAGGTTGCTTCTACTTTCAACGAAAGATTGTTATTGGATTATATGATAGAAAAATCAGAAGATCCAATAGAGAAGATCGCTTTAATAGAGCAAGCATTAGGAAATATAGTTGGAACTTTCTATATTCAAACTTTATTTGCTAACTATGAGGCACAGGCACATAGATTAGTGGAAGAGGGAAAGGCTATTACTCCAGATGTTTTAAGTGGAATAATGGAAAACCTATTTAAAGAGTACTTTGGAGATACAGTGACAATTGATGAGTTACAAAAAATAATCTGGGCAAGAATCCCTCATTTCTTTAACTCTCCTTATTATGTATATCAGTATGCTACAAGTTTTGCATCATCAGCAAATCTATATGATAGAATAACTAATAAAAAGTATGATGAGAGCACAAGAGAAAAAGCTAAAGAGGATTACTTAACACTTCTTAAATCAGGAGGAAATGATCATCCAATGACACAGTTGAAAAAAGCTGGTGTGGATTTAGAAAAAGAGGAGAGTTTTTCAGCGGTGGCTTTAGAGTTTGATAGACTTCTTGATATTTTAGAAAAAGAGTTACATAAATTAGGAAACTAAGGTATATGAATTAATAGAGAATTTTAAAAAAAGCGGGGATAAAATTACCTAATAGATTTCCTGTGATAGATATAAAATAGTGATAATAAAAAAGATCTCTGTACCTAGCTTGACGCCTTATAAAATAAGGGTTTGAGAGTAGGGGATAGAGGTCTTATTTTTTATTAAAAATTAAGTGAAAAATACTTAGGAATATCATTGACTTGAATAGAAAAAAATGTTATTATAAGACGATTTAAGATATAAAAATAATATTGAAATAATATATTATTTCAATGATTAAGTTGGTATTTTCATAGTTTTGTTATCAGTATAAGTTAATTAATTTTGGGAAGGTGAAAAGTGAGCAAAAATTTGAATCTTGGAAAAGAGAGTATATCTAAATTATTTTTTACTTTTGCAATACCGTCAACTTTAAGTATGCTAGTTGTATCTCTATACAATATAGCTGATGGTATATTTATCACAAGAGGAGTAGGAAGTGATGGGGTAGCAGCAGTAAATATAGGTTATCCTGTAATAAATTTTACTGTAGCATTGAGTTTGATGTTTGGAATAGGGGGAGCAACTCTTATAGCATTTAAAAAGAATGATATTGAGTATCAGAATAAATGTTTTTCCCATATTATTTTGTTGAATATCATAGTGTATGCAATAGTTGCAATTGCAATATTTGTATTTACTGAACCACTGATGAAAACATTGGGAGCTAATGATCAGTTGATGCCAATGATAAAGGGATATATGTATCCTTGTACCATTTCAACGTTTTTCTTGATGTTGTCAATGTCACTTAATGCAGTGGTAAGAAATGATAATGCCCCGAGAAGAGCTATGATCTCTATGTTTATTGGAGCTGCTCTGAATATTGTACTAGATTATATATTTATTTTTCAGTTTCATTTAGGTATTGTTGGAGGAGCAGTAGCTACTGCGATAAGTCAGATAATATCAGCACTCTATCTATGTAGACACTTCATAGGTTCAACTTTTAGATTTAAGATGAATTGGAAAATATTAGATTTTAGATTGATAAAAAGATTGCTATCAATAGGCTTTCCTTCATTTATATTGGAGTTTGCTGTGGCGGTGATTACAGTTCTGTTGAATATAGCCTTTATGGAGAAAGCTGGTGTTTTTGGAACAGCAGCCTATGGAATTATATCTTATAGTTTTATGTTTTTTAGAATGTTATTTACTGGATTATCACAGGGGATACAACCAATAGTGAGTTATAACTTTGGAGTTAAGAAGTTTAAGAGAGTGAGAAAGATGTTTGTTTTTGCTCATAAGGTATGTTTTATAACATCAGTAGTTTCATTAGCTTTGATATTTATATACTCTAAAAATGTTGTAAGTGTTTTCACAAGTGATGTACCACTTATAATTGAATCAGCAAAGGGATTTATTCTGTATTCAATAGCACTTTCATTTTTAGGTTTCAACTTTGTAAATATAGCTTATCTACAAGCAGTTGAAAGTCCTTCTATCTCAAATATAATTTGTATGTCAAGAAGCTTTCTTTTTGTATTTATAGCTTTGATGATATTACCAAGAGTTTTAGGAATTAATGGGATCTGGTTGGCACTACCTTTTGCAGATTTTATAACTGCAGTACTGACTTATCCATTTTTAAAGAAATTTATGATGAGGTATACAGTTACAAGAAAATAGTAATTTAAAGGAGCAGTTGCAATTTTTTTATGCAATGGCTCTTTTTTTAACTTTTGTTGATTTTTTGTTATATGTAGAGTATAAAATATTATAAAAGGATAAACTTAAAATTTTATGGGAGGGGAGAAATGAAATTTTTGGGTACAATGAAAAATGAATCTGGAGTTTTATCAATTGGAGGAATAAGAGTTGATAAATTAGAAAAAGAGTATGGAACACCTCTATATATAATGGATCAGCAACTGATAGAAGAAAATATGAAGAGTTATAAGGAGAGTTTTAAAAGTAGTAAATTTGATACACAGGTAGTATATGCCTCTAAAGCTTTTTTAGCTAAGGCTATGTGTCAGCTAGTGGAAAAATATGATTTAGATATAGATGCTGTATCTGGTGGTGAACTTTATACAATAAAAGCTAGTGGATTAGCTATGGAAAGAGTTCATATGCATGGTAACAACAAGACATTGGAAGAGTTGGAGATGTGCTTAGATTATGGAGTTGGAAGTATAATAATAGATAATGAGTTGGAGATAGAGAAACTATCTAAGCTTTGTAAAAAGAGAGATAAAAAGATAAAAGTTATGTTGAGATTAAATATAGGAATAGATGCTCATACTCATGAGTATATAAGGACTTCTAAGCATACTTCAAAATTTGGAGAATCAATCTTTGATGAGAATTTAACAAATATAATAAAGAAAATAGTTATAGATAGGAATTTGGATTTTATAGGATTTCATTGTCATATAGGGTCACAAATTTTTGATACTAAGGCTTTTTTAGAAGCTATAAATACTATGGTTATAGAGACTAAAAAAATATCTCAAAATCTAAATATAGAGATACCAGAGATAAATTTAGGGGGAGGATTTGGAGTATATTATACTGATGGTGATGTGGCTATAGATATAAATGCTTTTATGAAAACTATGATTAAAGAGTTGGAGGAAAAATTAGAAGAGCATAGTTTGAGTGTGAAGAGGGTGAGTATAGAACCTGGAAGAAGTATAGTTGGAAATGCAGGAAGTACTCTATATAAAATTGGTGGCTATAAAAAAACTTATGGTGGGATAAAATATATGTTTATAGATGGAGGAATGACTGACAATATAAGACCAGCTCTGTATCAAGCAAAATATGATGGAGTGGTGGCAAATAAATTAAATATGGTTGAAAAAGAGGTGGTAACAGTAGCTGGTAAGTGTTGTGAATCTGGAGATTTAATCATAAAAAATGGTGTATTGGAAAAAGGTGAAGTGGGAGATCTTTTATTGGTATCAACAACTGGAGCTTATGGATATTCTATGGCAAGTAATTATAATAAAATGAGAAGACCAGCTGTTGTTTTTGTAAAAGATGGAAAAAGTTCATTGGCAATTAGAAGAGAGAGTTATGAAGATATGGTAAAAAATGATCTCTTTATTCAACTGTAATTCAAATAAGATGAACTGTATAATGATTGAAAGATAATAAAAATCAGTGTTCTTATTATGTTTGCGTGAATAAAAAAATAAATAGATTGAAGAATAGAAAAAAATTTAACAGTGAGTTAGAATAGAGAAAAATCTGTAATAAAAGGGAGAAACTAGATGAAATTTTCAAAATTACAAGCAGCAGGAAATGATTTTATATTGATAAATGGAATGGAGAATAAAGGATTAGATCTGGAGATGTTAGCTAAAAAGATGTGTGACAGACATTTTGGAGTAGGGGCAGACGGATTGATGACTTGTGAAGAGAGTGAAATAGCAGATATAAAGATGAATTACTATAATTCAGATGGTTCAAGAGGAGAGATGTGTGGGAATGGAATAAGATGTTTTTCAAAATTTATATATGATAATGAGATTATAACAAAAGAGAGATTTTCAGTAGAAACAGATGCTGGAATAAAAAATATTGTTTTGACATTTAAAGAAGATGAGCTTAAATACATATCTGTGAATATGGGAAGGGTTGATTTTAGAAGTGAAGCAATCCCTTGTACTATTACAAAAGATAGTATTTTAGAGGAGAAAATTATTGTTGAAGGACAAGAGATAAGAATCTCATCTGTTTTAATGGGAGTTCCTCATACAGTTATAGTTGTTGATGATTATAAAAATTATGATGTGGATAGATTGGGAAGAGCTATAGAGTATAGTACAGATATTTTTCCAAGAAAGACAAATGTAAATTTTATAAAAGTAATAGATGAGGGGACAATTGAGATAAAAACTTGGGAGAGAGGAGCTTCTAGAACACTTGGTTGTGGAACAGGAAGTTGTGCATCAGCTGCTATTGCATATAAGCTGGGCAAGATAAAGAGCAAAAAGGTTAAGATGTTGGCAGAGGGTGGAGTGATATTCATAGAATTAGATGAGGATTACAACATCTTAATGAGAGGAGAGGCTGAAACAATCTGTAATGGAGAGTTTTTAAAATAAAAGATAGGATTATTCTTTAAAGATGAATATAAAAAAGTAATAAATCTTAGATATTTTAAGAGATATTTATAAAAACTATGAACAATGAATAAAAAAAATTGAATGATTCTCAAATTAGAATTTTTTTAGTAAAATAGTAGTGAAAAAAATAGAGGAGAGTGTGAAATGGATAAAAAAGGGGTATGGGAATCATATAGATTTTCTGTAATATTGATAGGGGCAATTATTTTAGGGAGTATAATAGGTGTAAATTTTGGTGAAAAAGCTAAGGTGTTAAAACCTTTGGGAGATCTATTTGTAAATGGTATGTTTATGATAGTTGTACCTTTGGTTTTTGTGACAATAAGTAGTTCAATATCAAGTATGAATGATATGAAAAGATTGAAGAGTATATTGAAAAATCTTTTATTGGTATTTGTTTCAACAGGTGCTGTAGCTGCAGTTATAATATTAATAGTTGTAAATATCTTTCCACCAGCACAGGGAGTACATTTGAGTTTACCTTCAGCTGAGGCACTAAAGCCATTTCAAACAGGTGATCAAATAGTAAAAGCTATAACAGTAACAGATTTTCCAGAACTGATTTCAAGAAAGAATATGTTGCCATTGATAATATTTTCAATTGTTTTTGGATTGTGTATAAATATGATAGGAGAAAAGGGAAGACCATTAGCTAAGGGATTAGAAGCCTTAGCAGATGTATTTTTGAAGATGATAAGTCTACTTATGTACTATGCACCCATAGGGCTAGGAGCTTACTTTGCCGCTTTAGTTGGAGAGTATGGAAAAGAGTTGATTGGATCATATACTAGGGCTATGATAGTTTACTATCCATTGTGTATAGCTTATTTCTTCATAATGTTCCCAATATATGGATATATAGCTGGGGGAAAATTGGGGATGAAATCTATGAAAAATCTGATTTCACCAGCAATAACATCAATAGCTACACAGAGTAGTATAGCAACTCTTCCAGTAAACTTAGAAGCTGCTGAAAGAATAGGAGTTCCTAAGGATATTAGAGAGATAGTTTTACCAATAGGTGCTACTACTCATATGGATGGAACAGTATTTAGTTCAATACTTAAGATATCGTTTCTTTTTGGAATATATAATGTTCCATTTGAAGGGGTAGGTGTGTATATAAGTGCTCTGATTCTATCTATTTTAGGTGGAGTTGTAATGTCTGGAGTACCAGGTGGAGGATTGATCGGAGAGATGTTGATAGTTACAATGTATGGGTTCCCACCAGGAGCATTTCCAATAATTGCAACTATTGGATACCTTGTAGATCCACCTGCTACAATGATAAATGCTACAGGAGATACAGTTGCAGCTATGTTAGTTACAAGATTAGTAGAAGGTAAGGACTGGATGTTGAAAAAATTAAAATAATAAAAGATAGGCTGTTACTAATTGTAGCAGTCTATTTTCTATTAACAAAAAGTTATAATTTTGTTAATAAGAAATTCATGGTATAATATAATTGGGAATAGAGAGGAGGGTTTTATGTTAAAACAAAAAAAATTAGGACTTGGAGTTGAAGATTTTAAAGAAATAATAACTTTTGACTATTACTATATAGATAAGACTAAATTCATAGAGGATATTCTTTTTGATGGAGCTAAGATAAAACTGTTTTGTAGACCAAGAAGATTTGGGAAAACTCTTAATATGTCCACTCTTAGATATTTCTTTGATATAAAAAATAGAGAAGAGAATAGAAAACTATTTAATGATTTGTACATAGAAAACTCTCCTATGATAAGTGAACAAGGAAAATATCCTGTAATATTTTTTTCAATGAAAGATATAAGAGGAAACAATTTTAAAGAGTTTATAGAAGAGATAGAACTTCTTATTATTAATATTATTAAGGAGTATCAAGGTTTAAAAAATATGTGTTTTCCAGAAGAGATACAACTGTTTGAAAATTTACAATTTAGAAAAGCAAATTTTAGTGAGTTAAAAAGAGCATTGAAATTTATAACAGAGCTTCTATATAGAAAATATAATCAACAAGTTATTTTATTGATAGACGAATATGACTATCCTATTATAACAGCATATGAAAAAGGATATTATGATGAGGTAAAAGATTTTATTAAGGGATTTTATGGAGATGTCTTAAAAACTAATCAATATTTGCATATGGGAGTTTTAACTGGAATAGTCAGAGTTGCTCAGGCAGGAATTTTCTCTGACTTGAACAATATAGAAAACTATACTATTCTTAATGATGAGTATTCTCAATATTTTGGATTACTTGAAGATGAAGTAGAAAAATCTCTCCAAGATTATGGAGTTAGCTATAAGCTTGATGAGGTAAAGTCTTGGTATAATGGATATAAATTTGGAGATTCTGAAGTATATAATCCTTTAAGTATATTAAAATTTTTAAAAACTAAAAAATTAGAAGCTTATTGGATAAACACTTCTGGAAATACTTTAATAAAAGAGTTACTTAAGAACTCTGAAAAAATGGTGTTTGATACATTAAATAATCTATTTAATAGAAAAGAAACAGTAGTATATATAAGCCAAAGTATAGCTTTAGGGAGTAATCTGTCTTCAGATGATTTATGGGAATTATTACTGTTTTCAGGATATTTAACAGTGAAAGAAAAGATAGATATAAATACATATTTTGTGAGAATACCTAACAATGAGATTATGACATTTTTTAAAAACCTCTTTGTAGATATTATCTTTAATGGACTTGGGACTATTAGTAGATTAAAAGTGGCACTTTTAACTAAAAATTTAGATGAGATAATAAGTTGTCTTGAAAATCTTGTGTTAAATGCAATGAGTACTTATGACACAGACAAAAGATATGAAAATCCTTATCAAACTCTTTTAGCAGGATTTTTACATGGATTAGAAGGGACCTATTTTTCAATTCCTAATTTTGAAAGTGGAGATGGAAGACCAGACATAATATTGAAACCAATAGAAAAAAATAAACCAGCGTATATTTTAGAGTTAAAGAGATTAAAGGATAGAACAGTAGAAAAAGAGTTAGATGAAGCTTTAAATCAGATTAAGATAAATAGATATGATACTCTTTTGAAAAGAGAAGGGATAGCTAATATAACCAATATAGCCCTAGTGTTTGACGGGAAAAGGGTATATCATAAAATAGAAAAATAATGAAAGAGAGAGTAATCTCTCTTTTTTATCTTGTTATATTGAAAAAAAGCTATAAATATGGTAAAATTTTTAGATTGAGATATCTTTTTATTGAGAGCTGGAGGAATTAAATTTATGAAAAAAATATATATAGCTCCCATAGCAGGAGTTACAGATTATACATATAGAGGAATATTAAAAGAGTTTAACCCAGATATGTTATTTACAGAGATGGTAAGTATCAATGCAATGGAGTGTGCCTCTGAAAAAACTTTAAAAGTTATATTGAGACTTAGAGAGGGAGATTCAGTTCAACTCTTTGGGAAGGATATTCCTAAGATGGTAGAGAGTGCAAAATTTGTAGAAAAATTAGGTGTTAAGCACATAGATATCAATTCAGGATGTCCAATGAAAAAGATAACAAACAATGGTTATGGATCAGCTTTAATGGAGAAACCAGAACATATAAGAGCTATGTTATCAGAGTTAAGAAGTGCTTTAAATGATGATACGGGGTTATCAATTAAGATAAGAGCGGGATACAAAGAGTTTAAAAATCCTGTTCAAATAGCAAAAATAGCAGAAAAGGTAGGATGTAAACATATCACTGTACATGGAAGAACTAGAGAACAGATGTATACAGGAAAAGCAGATTGGAGCATAATCAAATCAGTAAAGGAGAGCGTATCTATTCCTGTAATAGGAAATGGAGATATTTTTACTGCTGAAGATGCTAAGGAGAGAATAGATTATTCAGGTGTAGATGGAGTTATGTTAGCTAGAGGTATATTTGGAAATCCTTGGTTAATAAGAGATATTAGAGAGTACCTAGAGCATGGAAAAATATTGAATCCTGTGACATCAATGGATAGAATAGATATGGCAATTGAACATACTAGAAGAACTCAGATAGAGCATCCAGAGAGACCATTTATATTTGAGTTAAGAAAGCACCTATGTTGGTATCTAAAAGGAATTAGAAATTCAAATGCTATTAGAGATAAGATAAATCATACAGATAAGTATGAAGAGATATTGGAATTACTATACGTAATCAAAAGAGGATTAGAAGAAGAGGGAGTTGAAGAATAATGGCAGAAACGCCACTTATGAGTCAGTATAAAGAGATAAAATCTCAATACACAGACAGTATATTGTTTTTTAGATTAGGAGATTTTTATGAGATGTTTTTTGATGATGCTGTTACAGCTTCAAAAGAATTAGGACTCACTCTTACAAGTAGAAATAGAGAGAAGGGATATGATGTTCCATTAGCTGGGATACCATACCATTCAGTGGCTTCATATATAGCTAAGTTGGTAAATAAAGGCTACAAGGTAGCAATATGTGATCAAGTTGAAGATCCAAAGTCAGCAAAAGGAATTGTAAAAAGAGAGGTAACTAGAGTAATAACTCCTGGAACAATAATAGATACAGATTTTTTAGATGAGAAGAGTAATAACTATCTTATGGGGATAAAAATTACTGAAGAGTGTGGAGCTTTAGCTTATCTTGATATAACTACTGGGGAGTTTAAAACTACTGAGATAGTAGGAGAAGATATATTTTTTAAACTGTTGGGAGAGATCAATAAGATAGCTCCAAAAGAGATAGTATTAGATGAGAGATCATATGATATTTATATAGATGAGTTTAAAAAACAAAACTCTTTAAATGAGATAAAGTTTACAAAAACTGTGGAACGTAAAAAGCCTGAAGAGTATCTAAAGGAGTATTTTAAAGTGATCTCTTTGGAAAGTTATGGATTGAAAAATAGAAAAGGGGCTATATCTGTAGCAACTATGGTATTGGAATATGTATCAGACTTACAAAAAGGTAAAGAACTTCCAGTTACAGAGGTTGTATATGTGAATAGTCAAAATGTGATGGAACTAAACATTACAACTCAAAGAAACTTGGATATAATAGATAATCAGAGAGAAAAAAATAGTGCTGGAACTCTGCTTTGGGTAATGGATCAGTGTATGACCTCTATGGGAAGTAGACTTTTAAAGAAATTTTTAAAAAATCCGTTATTGGATATTGAAAAGATAAGAGAGAGACAGAGAGATACAGCCTTTTTTATAGAGAGTGTATTAGTTAGAGAAGAGGTAAGAGAGAGTTTAAAAGATATATATGATATCGAAAGAATAATTGGAAAGCTTATTTTAGAGACTGAGAATGGAAGAGACTTGATAGCTTTAAAAACTTCTATTAAAAATTCTTTGGAGATATTTAAAACTTTAAAGGGAAATCCGATCTTCAATATTGAGGTAAAAAGCTTAATAGAGATATATAATTTGATAGAGAAAGCCATTGTAGATGAACCACCTTTTTCAATAAGAGAGGGAGGAGTGATAAGATCAGGTTATAACAGTGATCTAGATGAGTTACATGGCATCTCAAGAGATGGAAAAGACTATATTCTCGAAATAGAGAATAGGGAGAGAGAGAGAACTGGAATAAAGGGACTTAAGATAAAGTATAATAAGGTATTTGGATATTTTATCGAAGTAACAAAAGCCAATTCGTCACTGGTTCCAGAGGACTATATCAGAAAGCAGACTTTAGCTAATGCTGAAAGATACATTGTTCCAGATTTAAAAGAGTATGAGGAAAAAGTTTTAAATGCTAAAGAGAGAATAGAGAGCTTGGAATACTACCTTTTTAAAGAGTTGACTAGCGAGATAAAAAAATATCGTGAGATATTACAGGATCTAGCTTACAAGATCTCATATTTAGATGTAATAACAGATTTTGCATATATAGCTGTAAAAAACTCATATATTCAGCCTGAGATTAATGATGGAGAGGATATAGAGATTATAGCTGGAAGACATCCAATAGTAGAAAAATTGATTCCAGCTGGAGAATTTGTAAAAAATAATATAGTATTTGACGATAAAAAAGAGATAATAATTTTGACAGGACCAAATATGTCGGGAAAATCTACTTATATGAAGCAGGTGGCCCTGATAATAATAATGGCTCATATAGGCTCATATGTTCCAGCTAACTATGCAAAAATAGGTTTGGTGGATAAGATATTCACAAGAGTTGGAGCAAGTGATGATCTACTTTCAGGTCAATCTACCTTTATGTTGGAGATGAGTGAGGTAGCAAATATAGTGAATAGTGCTACAAAGAGATCTTTTATCATTTTAGATGAGATAGGGAGAGGAACCTCAACTTTTGACGGGATTTCAATAGCCACTGCAATAACAGAGTATATTCACGATAAAATAGGAGCTAAAACAATATTTGCAACTCACTATCACGAATTAACACAGTTGGAAGATAAGCTTGAAAAAGCTGAAAATTTCAGAATAGAGGTTAAGGAAGATGAAAAGGATATAATTTTTTTAAGAGAGATAGTAAAAGGTGGAGCAGATAAGTCTTATGGAATTGAAGTGGCAAGATTAGCTGGACTACCTAAGACGATCTTGGATAGATCTAAAAGTATTTTGAAAAGATTGGAAGAGAGAAAAGAGATTGTAGAGAAAAAGCTGGGTGGAGAGCAGTTACTTCTTTTTGGAATAACTTCAGAAAAGAAAGAGGTTGTTGATAAAAAAGAGGAGTTAAAAGGAAAAGAGCTAACTAAAGAGCAAAAAATAGTAATGAGGGTTTTAGATGAGATAGAACCTGAAAAGTTAACACCATTAGAAGCGTTATTAAAACTTAATGAGTTGAAAAAAATATTGAATGGGAGTTAAATTATGGAAAAGAAAAAGATAGGGTATATAGTAGGTATTGTTACTGTAGTCATTTTAGGTTATTTTAATTACTTTGGAGAAGAGAAAAACTTGGGAGAGAACGAACAGGTTATAGAGACAACCAATGTAACTTATAAAAATGATGACTACGAAGTGGAAGCTGAGAAACAAAAAGATTATATAAAAGCAAATGAAACTGGATTTGAAAAGGCGAAAGCCAAAGTTAATGATATGCTTATCAGTGGAGATAACGCATTTATAGACAAGGTTAGAAACCTAGCTTTAAAGAGTAATATACTTGGAGTTGCAACTAATGGTTGGAGTTTTAAAGCTGAAAATATAGATTACAATAAGTTGAAAGATGAGGTAACATCAAATACAGGAGTTACAGCAATCAATGAACAAAAAGGTATAAAAATATCAGGACAAAACTTTATAACTAACTCTAAAATGAGCTATATCAATTTGACTAAAGATGTGACATTAGAGAATAAAGATGTAGCAATCATAGGAGATAAGGGAGACTATGATGATCTTTCCAAAATAGTTATACTTTCTGATAATATAAGATTAGAGGGAAGAGGAGAAAACATAGGACTGGTAGATGGTAATTTTAAAACTTTGAGATATACTTTAGAAGATAAGATATTAGAAGCTTGGGAACCATATACAGTGACTTATAAAGATGTAAAACTTTCTGCAGACTCTCTTTATCTAAAGGAGGATACAGAAGCTTTAAAAATCTCTAAAAATCTAGTGATAGAGGTAGATGGATTTAAGGTTTATGCTGAAAAATTAGATAAAGCAGGAGAGAGTGATATACTAAATATTGTAGGGAAGATAAAAGGAAGCAATGGAGTGTACTCTTTCGAAGGAGATAATGGAACTTATAATGTAAAGAGTAAGATTTTGACTCTCAATGGAAATATCAATGGATATTCAACTAAGGGAGAAAAAATCAGTGGTGATAAGTTAGTATATGATGACAATACTAAGGTGATGACTCTTTCAGGAAAAAAAGATGTGAGATATACATCTAATGATGGGGAGTTAATAACAAAAGTATTTAATTATAACACAGAGAGTAAAGAGTTAACAACTGATGGAAAATACAGTTTTTCTGGACCTAAGTATGAGAGTGCTGGATCAGAGTTATATTTTAATGATATGACAAAAGATATAAAAATTGTAAAAGGTTATTTATTGGATAAGAGTAAGAACCAAAAACTACAAGGAGATAAGATCGCCTATAATACTGAAACTCGTGATAGCTCAGTAATTGGCAATGCTCTTATGGAAGATAAGAAATATCTATTGAGTGGAGATAGTATTGACTATACAGGGATAGATAAAAATGCTACAATAAAAGGGAGATATAAAATTAAGTCTCTAGAAAATGATATAACTTTTGTTGGAAATGATGCTAAATACAATCAAGAAACAGGGGAGTTTTTAAGTGAAGGAGATGTAACTCTTCAAGGAAATGATTATATAGCTAAGGGTAGAGATCTGAATTATAATACTAAAACTGGATTTGGAAAGTTGGGAAGTAATATAAACATTGAAAATCCAAAAGAGGGAATAAAGATCAGTGGAGATAACTTTACTTTTAAAGATAAAGAGTATTTAGAGATTGATGGAAACTTACATATTGAGAGTGAAGATGTAATAATTGACTCTGAAAAAGCTAAATATAATATAAAAGATGAGAATGTTTATATCCCACAAAAAATAAAGTTTAGAACTAAAGATGGAAAAACTTTTGGAGATATGAGTAAAGGTGTATATAGTACTAAAACCTCTAAATTTATAGGGGATAATTTTAATGGAAAGAGTGATGCTAGTACACTTACAAGTAAGAAAATGACATATTTTTCAAAGGAAGAGAAAGCCCTATTTGAAGGAAATGTTGTAATGAAAGATATAGATTCTACTTTTAAAGGAGAAAGGGTAGAGGTTTACCCAAAAGAGGAGATTGTAAGATCTTTAGTTAAGTATACAATAGATTATAAAGACTTTACTTTTAGAGGAGATAATGGTACTTTTAATAAAAAAACAGGTATTTTAAAAGGTAATAAATCTGATATTACAACTGTAAATGGAGATAGATTTATCTCTGATAAGATAGATGGAAATTTAAATGAGATGATAATAGATTTCACTGGAAATGTAAATGGTCATATAGTAGATAAGGGTGTGATTACAACATTTAAGGGTGATTTTGCAAGAGTATACTTCAAAAATGATGGTAAATATGAGATATTGAGAAGTGAGATAAGAGATAATGCTGTATTTGTACAAGAGGATAAGAGATTGGAATCTGATTATATTGAGATAGATACAGGAAGAAAGCTGGTATTTTCTAAAGAGAATACAAAGTTGATCTTAACAGATGAGCAAAATGGAAAGACAGTGATTACATCTTCAGTTGCAGAGGTAGATACAGATAAAAATATAGCCACTCTAATTGGAAATGTTCACATAGATAATAATAATTCTGAGTATGGATTGACTAATATTACTGCAGATAGAGGAATAATAAAGAAAGTCGAAGGAACATTGGAACTTATTGGAAATGTAGAGATAGAGAATAATGAGTCAATAGTTCAAGCAGATAGAGGAATATATAATATGAATACTAAGAAGATTAAAGCCTCTGGAAATGTATATGTAGACTATAAAAAATAAGGAGAGAAGTATGATAAATTTATCAGCTCAAAATCTATGTAAAAGTTACAAGAAGAGAAAAGTTGTAGATAATGTAAGTTTAGAAGTAAAAAAAGGTGAAATAGTGGGACTATTGGGTCCTAATGGAGCTGGAAAAACAACAACTTTCTATATGATAACTGGGATAGTAAAACCTGATAGTGGTAAGGTTTTTTGTGATAATATAGATGTAACAGATTATCCTATGTATAAGAGAGCTAATATGGGAGTTGGGTACCTAGCACAAGAGCCTTCAATATTTAGAAATCTAACTGTAGAGGAGAATATTGCAGCAGTATTGGAGATGAAATCTGTCAGCAAGAAGGAACAACTTGAGATGATTGATAAGCTTATGGAGGAGTTTAAATTAACTCATGTAAGAAAATCTTTGGGATTTTCACTATCTGGTGGAGAGAGAAGAAGGGTAGAGATAGCTAGAACAATAGCGAATAATCCTAACTTTATTCTACTTGATGAACCATTTGCAGGAGTTGATCCTATTGCAGTTGAGGATATTCAACAGATAATAAGATATTTAAAAGAGAGAGGGTTGGGGATATTAATAACTGACCACAGTGTAAGAGAGACATTGAGAATAACTGAGAAGGCCTATATTATGGCACAAGGAAAAGTTATTATAAGTGGAACACCTCAAGAGATAGCAAATAATGAAACAGCGAGAAAGATCTACTTAGGTGAAAAATTTAAATTAGATTAAAAATAAATAAAAATAGAATAAAAAAACGGAGGAACTATGTTAACAGGAAATCAAATTAGAAAAGAGTTTATTGAATTCTTTAAGAAAAAACAACACAAACATTTTGAGAGTGCATCTTTAATACCAGATGATCCAACACTTTTATTAACAGTGGCTGGAATGGTGCCTTTCAAACCATACTTTTTAGGACAAAAGGAAGCTCCGTATCCAAGAGTAACAACTTACCAAAAATCAATAAGAACAAATGACCTAGAAAACGTTGGAAGAACAGCAAGACACCATACATTTTTTGAGATGCTAGGAAACTTCTCATTTGGAGATTACTTCAAAGAGGAAGCTATAGTATGGTCTTGGGAGTTTGTAACAGAAGTATTAGGACTAGATAAAGATAAATTATGGGTATCTGTATTTACAACTGATGATGAGGCAGAAAAAATATGGATAGAGAAATGTAACTTCCCTAAAGAGAGAATAGTTAGATTAGGAGAAGATGAAAACTGGTGGGCAGCAGGACCAACAGGATCTTGTGGACCTTGTTCAGAGATACACGTAGATTTAGGACCAGCTTATGGTGGAGATGAGAACTCTAAACTTGGTGATGAAGGAACAGATAACCGTTTCATAGAGATTTGGAACTTAGTATTCACTGAATGGAATAGAATGGAAGATGGAAGTCTTGAGCCACTACCTAAGAAAAATATAGATACAGGTGCAGGATTAGAGAGAGTAACTGCTATGGTTCAAGGAAAATCAAATAACTTTGAAACAGATCTATTATTCCCATTAGTTGAAGAGGCTGGAAGATTAACAGGTAGAAAATATGGAGAGGATAAAGAGACTAACTTCTCATTAAAAGTTATAACTGACCACTCAAGAGCTGTTACTTTCTTAATAAATGATGGAGTAATACCTTCAAATGAAGGAAGAGGTTATGTATTGAGAAGAATACTAAGAAGAGCTGTAAGACACGGAAGATTATTAGGACAATCAGAGTTATTCCTATATAAAATGGTAGATAAAGTTGTAGAGATGATGTCAGAAGCTTATCCAGATTTAAAAGAGAATTTAGAGCATATTAAAAAAGTTGTAAAAATCGAAGAGGAGAAATTCTCTCGTACTCTTGATCAAGGAATACAATTAGTAAGCCAAGAGATAGAGAAACTTAAAGCAGAGGGTGGAAAAAAACTTTCTGGAGATATAACTTTCAAACTATATGATACTTATGGATTCCCTTATGAATTAACTGAAGAGATCTGTGAAGAGAATGCTGTAGAAGTTTCAAGAGAAGAGTTTGAAGCTAAGATGGAAGAGCAAAAAGAAAAAGCAAGATCAGCTAGAGAAGTTATTATGGAAAAAGGACAAGATAGCTTTATAGAGGAGTTCTATGACAAGTATGGAGCAACTAAATTCGTAGGATATGAAACATTGAGAGAAACAGCTAAATTATTAAGCATAAGAGTTTCAAAAGATGGAAAAACTCAAATGATCTTTGATGTAACACCTTTCTATGGAGAGTCAGGAGGACAAGCTTCAGACAATGGAACAATCTCAGGAAATGGATTTGAAGGAAAAGTTGTAGATGTTCAAAAACAAAAAGGAATATTTACACATACTGTTGAGATAGTAAAAGGTGAAGCAAAAGAGGGAGAGGAGTATCTATTAGAAGTAGATAAATTAAGCAGAGTATCAACTGCTAAAAACCATACTGCAACTCACCTATTACACAAAGCATTAAGAGAGGTATTAGGAACTCACGTACAACAAGCTGGATCATTTGTAAATAGTGAAAGATTAAGATTTGACTTTAACCATTATGAAGCAATGACAGCTGAAGAGTTAGAGAAAGTTGAAAACCTTGTAAATGAAAAAATAGCCGAATCTTTAGCAGTAACTATTAAAGATATGAGTATGGATGAAGCTAAAAAAGAGGGAGCAATGGCTCTATTTGGTGACAAGTATGGAGATGTTGTAAGAGTAGTAAAAGTAGAGGACTTTTCAATAGAACTTTGTGGTGGAACTCATATAGACAACATAGCTAAGATAGGATTATTCAAAATAGAATCTGAGAGTGGAATAGCTGCAGGAGTAAGAAGAATAGAGGCAGTTACAGGACTTGGAGCTTATGAACTAGTTAAAAAATTAGAGAAAACATTAAAAGAGATAGCTAAAACTGTAAAGGCTGACGAAGCAAACGTAGCTGAGAGAGTTGAAAAAATGGCTGAAACTTTAAGAGAAAATACAAAAGAGATTGAAACATTAAAAGCAAAAATAACTAACTTTGAAGCTGGATCATTAAATGATGCTGCTGAAGAGATCAATGGAGTAAAAGTTGTAATTAAAACTTTTAAAGATAAAACAGCTGAAGAGTTAAGACAGATGGTAGACTCATTAAAAGAGAAATTAGGAAGTTGTGTAGTTGTACTAGCTTCTGGTGAAGATAAAGCAGTTTTTGCTGTAGGAGTAACTAAAGATTTAATTGGAAAAGCTAAAGCTGGAAACCTAGTTAAAGAAGCAGCTCAAATAGCTGGTGGAAATGGTGGAGGAAGACCTGATTTTGCTCAAGCTGGGGGAAAAGATGCTAGTAAAATAGATGAGGCAGTGGCAAAAGTAAGAGAAACTCTAAAAACTTTATTATAAGGGGTAAAAATGTATAAAAAATATGTTGCCTTAGATGTTGGTGATGTGAGAATAGGTGTGGCTAAATCTGATATAATGGGGATATTAGCCACTCCCCTTGAAGTTATTGACAGAAGAAAAGTAAAGGCAGTAAAAAGGATAGAGGAGATACTAGTACAGGAGAATACAAAATCACTTGTAGTAGGTATACCAAAAAGCTTGGACGGTACAGAGAAGAGACAAGCTGAAAAAGTAAGGGAATTCATAGAAAAACTCAATAAGAATATTGATGGATTGGAGATATTTGAAGTTGATGAGAGGCTAACTACTGTTTCAGCAGACAGACTTTTAAATGAGACTAATAAAAAAGGAGCCTTAGAAAAAAGAAAAGTAGTTGATAAAGTAGCAGCAGCAATCATACTTCAAAGTTTCCTAGATAGAAAAAAATAGAATTTGGAGGAGAAGATGAGTTCAAAATTAATGATGAGATTACTTCTTGTAATAATGGTAGTCTGTGGAGCTATCTGGTTAAGCTTTGCTAAGCCAACAAAATTAGGACTAGACTTAAAAGGTGGAGTATACGTTGTCTTAGAGGCAGTACCAGAAGAGGGAGTCACTATAGACTCAGAGGCAATGGATAGACTGATAGAGGTATTGGACAGAAGAATCAATGGTTTGGGAGTAGCTGAATCAGTGGTTCAAAAAGCTGGAGATACAAAGGTAATAGTTGAGTTACCAGGAATTAGCAATACAGAAGATGCTATAAAAATGATAGGAAAAACAGCTCTATTGGAGTTTAGAATAATGAATCCAGATGGAACGTTAGGAGAGACTCTACTAACTGGTGGAGCATTAAAAAAAGCTGATGTTTCTTATGATAACTTAGGAAGACCACAGATACAATTTGAGATGAATCAAGATGGGGCTATAAAATTTGCTGAGATAACAAGAAATAATATTGGAAAACAATTGGCAATAACACTTGATGGAACAATACAAACAGCACCTATGATTAACTCTGAAATTCCAAGTGGAAGTGGAGTAATTACAGGAAACTATACAGTAGAAGAGGCAAAAGCTACAGCAACACTATTGAATGCAGGAGCACTTCCAGTAAAAGCAGAGATAGTAGAGACAAGAACAGTAGGAGCTTCTCTAGGAGATGAATCTATAGCACAGAGTAAAAAAGCTGCAATGTTTGCAATGGGATTGATTGGAATATTTATGATAGTATTCTATAGATTACCTGGAATTGTAGCAGATATAGCACTAGTAATTTTTGGTTTAACAACTTTTGGAGCATTAAATTTCATAGATGCTACATTGACACTACCTGGTATAGCAGGACTTATTCTTTCAGCGGGAATGGCAGTTGACGCCAATGTAATTATCTTTGAAAGAATAAAAGAGGAGTTAAGATTAGGAAATACTGTAATAAATGGTATAAATACAGGATTTAGCAAGGGATTTGTAGCAATATTTGACTCAAACCTAACAACACTTATAATTACAACGATTTTATTTACATTTGGAACAGGACCAGTAAAAGGATTTGCTGTAACATTGACAATAGGTACACTTGCATCTATGTTTACTGCAATAACAATAACAAAAATTCTTTTATTGACTTTTGTAAATGTATTTAATTTGAAAAAGCCTGAATTATTTGGAGTGGAGGGGAGAGACATATGCAAATAGGAATTGTAAAAAATACTAAGAAATTTCTAGGACTATCTGTAGTACTTGTAGTACTTTCCCTAGGAGTTATTTTTACAAAGGGATTAAACTATGGAATAGATTTCTCTGGAGGAAGTTTAACTCAGATAAAATATGATAAAACAGTTTCATTAAATGAGGTAAATAGTGTTTTAGATAAGGTGGCTAAAAGTGTTCCACAATTAGCAGGAAATAGTAGAAAAGTACAGGTTTCAGAAGGGAATACAGTAATAATAAGAACACAGGAACTATCTGAAGATCAGAAAGAGACTTTATTAGAAAGTTTAGGTACAATTGGAAAGTACAATATTGATAAAGTGGAAAAAGTTGGAGCTAGTATAGGGAAGGAACTAAAAAGTTCAGCAATATACTCACTATTAATAGGATCAGTATTGATAGTAGCTTATATTACAGTTAGATTTGAGTTCGTATTCTCATTGGGAGCAATAGTTGCTTTGATTCACGATTTAATCATAGCTATTGGAGTGATATCTCTACTAGGTTATGAGGTAGATACACCATTTATAGCAGCAGTTCTAACTATTTTAGGGTATTCAATCAACGATACTATAGTAGTATTTGATAGAATAAGAGAGAATATAAAACGTAAAACTAAGAAAAAACTTACTTTTGAAGAGATACTAGATAAAAGTATAAATCAGGTAATGGTAAGATCTATAAATACTTCAGTTACAACTTTATTTGCGATTATTGCAATATTAGTATTTGGAGGGGATTCTCTAAGAACATTTATAGTTACTCTATTGATTGGAATTTTAGCTGGAACATACAGTTCAGTGTTTATAGCTACTCCAATAGTATATCTATTAGATAAAAATAGAAAAGATAGAGGAAATGGTGGAATAGAGAAAAAACTTCAAGCTGAAGATAAAAAAGAGACAGAGGAAAAAATATTAGTTTAATTTTAAAATTTGAGTTATAATAAAATGGTACAAGGTAATTTTAAAGTTTTCCAATGGTTTTATACCATTGGAAAACTCTGTTTATTATTAGTGAGAGTATTGCAGAAGAGAGGGAACAAATGAGAGCATGGTTAGAAATAGAGATGGACAATTTACTTTTTAATATAAACAAGATAAGGGAGAGGGTCTACCCTAAAGAGATAATGGCAGTAGTCAAAGCTAATAGTTATGGATTTGGAGCAAAGGAAGTTGTAAAATATCTATCTAAAAATGGAGTTAAAATATTTGCAGTAGCTTGTTTGGAAGAGGCTCTAGAATTGAGAGAAGCTGGAATAAAGGATGAGATCTTAATTTTAGGAGTGGTTTTGGAAGATGAGATTTTAGTTGCTACTGAAAATGATATCCAGATAACTGTTGGAAACTGGGAACAGATAGAGTTTATAAAAAAACATAATCTAAATGTTGGTATCCATATAAAAATTGATACAGGAATGGGAAGATTAGGTTTTTTAGTAGATGAAGGGATTGAAGTTGTTGAGTACTGTTTAAAAAATAACTTAAATATAATGGGTATCTATTCACATCTTTCTGATGCTGATGGATTTAATGGGGACGCCGATAGCTATACAAGAGCTCAAATTGAGAAATTTGGTGTGTTTAAGAGATATGAAGATAGAGTTAAATATCTACATATTTTGAATAGTGGTGGAATATTGAGATTCAATGAGCAATATGCTGGAAACCTTGTAAGAGATGGAATAAGTATGTATGGAATGATAGCTAATTATAGAGTTTTAGACTTGAAGAGAGTATTTACTGTCAAAACTAAGATTCTATCATTGAGAACAGTTGAAGAGGATTCATTTATATCTTATGGTAGAAAATACACATTGAATAAGGGAGAGACATTTGCAACTATTGGAATGGGATATGCAGATGGAATAAAAAAAGAGTTCTCAAATAAGAGCTATGTTATTATAGAGGGAGAAAAGTGTCCATTAATTGGAGAGATATGTATGGATATGAGTATGGTGAAAATACCTGAAAGTATAAAAGATAAAGTGAAATTGGGGACAGAGGTAATAGTAGTAAGAGATGATATAATCGAAGAGATAAATGTGGAACACAAATGCTCTTGGGATATATTGACTGGAATAGGAAGAAGAGTATATAGAGTGTATAAAGAGAATGGTAAACCATATTTAATAACTAGATAAGGAGAGATAATGGCGAAGATAATTTTAGAAAAGGGAAAAGAGAAGAAGATACAGAATTTTTATCCAAATGTGTTTAAAGATGAGGTAAAAAGTAGTATTGGAAAGATAGAAAACGGAGATATAGTTGATGTATGCACTGAAGATATGACTTTTGTAGGAAGAGGTTATGTAACAGATTCAACATCTGCATATGTGAGAGTATTGACAACAAAAGATGAAAAGATAGATAAAGATTTTATACTAAATAAGATAAGAACTGCTTATAAAAAGAGGGAGCATCTGTATGGGGAGACAAACTGTGTAAGAGCTTTTTTCTCTGAAGGAGATGGAATACCAGGTCTGATAATAGATAAATTTGATAAATACGTGGCAGTTCAATTTAGAAACTCTGGTGTTGAAAAATTTAGACAAGAGATAATAAACGCAATAAAAAAAGTGATGAAACCAAAAGGGATCTATGAGAGAAGTGATGTAGAAAATAGAACACATGAGGGAGTAGAGCAAAAAACAGGAATTATATTTGGAGAGATTCCAGAAAGAGTTGTTATGGAAGATAATGGTCTTAAGTATGGAATAGATATAATTGATGGACAAAAAACAGGATTTTTCTTAGACCAGAGAGATTCTAGAAAATTCATTAGAAAATATTTAAATAAAGAGACTAGATTTTTAGATGTTTTCTCAAGTAGTGGTGGATTTTCAATGGCTGCTTTAAAAGAGAATTGTAAAAAAGTAGTGGCAATAGATAAGGAACCACATGCTTTGGAGTTGTGTAAAGAGAACTATAATTTAAATGAATTTCAAGGGAATTTTACAACTATGGAGGGAGATGCTTTTCTTTTATTAAAAACTCTTGTAGGTAGAGGAGAGAAGTATGATGTAATAACTTTAGATCCACCTTCACTTATAAAAAGAAAAGCGGATATTCATAGAGGTAGAGATTTCTTCTTTGATCTATGTGACGATAGTTTCAAACTATTGGAAGATGGAGGTATATTGGGAGTAATAACTTGTGCTTACCACATATCTTTGCAGGATCTTTTAGAGGTAACAAGAATGGCTGCTTCAAAAAATGGAAAACTTTTACAAGTGATAGGGATAAATTATCAACCTGAAGATCATCCGTGGATATTACATGTACCTGAAACTTTATATTTAAAGGCTTTATGGGTAAGAATAATTAACAACTAAGGAGAGTCGCTATGTATTTAGATATTGTAATATTAGTAGTTTTAGTTTTAGCAATATTAGATGGATTAAAAAATGGTTTGTTTGTTGAATTTTTATCAGCTTTTGGCTTGATTATAAATTTTGTACTAGCAAAGTATTTAACTCCAATATTGATAGATTTTTTAAAGTTACCAGCCAATGAAAGAAACTATTTCTTAATATACATAGTTATGTTTTGGGCTGTATACATAGTAGTAGGAATATTTATCCATATTTTAAGAAAGATTATGGAGGGAATTTCTAGAGGATTTATAATTAGAATCTTAGGTGGTATAATAGGAGCTGTAAAAGGTGTTATACTAGGATTTGTTATAATATTTATTTTTAATTTTTCAACTGATCTTTTTCCTGAAATAAAATCTTACGGAAAAAATAGTAAATCAGTTGAGGTATTTTTAAAGATGTCACCCCTTATAGAGAATCATATTCCAAAAGTATTTAAAAAGAAACTTGATAATTTAAAAAATGATAAACTAATAGATAGATACATAAATAAAATATTATAGGAGAAAAGTATGAAAATAATAGATAGGTACATTTTAAATGAGATTAAAATACCTGTAATTTTTGGAATATCTCTATTTACTTTTATATTTTTGATAGATATAATTGTTGCAATGATGGAGAACATAATAGTAAAAGGAATCTCTATTTTAGATGTCTTGAGAATATTATCTTTTTATTTACCACCAATATTAGCTCAAACTATACCTATGGGAATGTTTTTGGGGATAATGCTTACTTTTTCAAAATTTACAAGAACAAGTGAGGCAACAGCTATGAGTGCTATTGGTTTATCTTTGAAAAAGATTGTAAAACCGATATTTATTGCCTCTGTAGGTGTAACTATCTTCATATTCTTCTTACAGGAGAGTATTATTCCTAGATCTGTGGCAAAATTACAATATCTTACTACAAAAATAGCCTATGAAAACCCAGTTTTTCAACTTAAAGAGAGAACCTTTATAGATGAGGTAGATGAGTATAATCTATATATAGATAGAATAGAGGGAAAAGATAAACAAGCTAAGGGAGTTTTGATATTTCAAAAGGCTGAGGATAAAGCTTTTCCAACTATTATAGTGGGAGAACAAGCTTATTGGAAGGACTCAGCAATGGTATTAAAAAATTCAACTTTTTACAATTTTAATGACAAGGGTAAGGAGACATTAAGAGGTAAATTTGATGAGAAAAAAGTTCCATTAGCAGCATATTTTAGCGAGATGGAGATAAAGGTAGATAATATTGAGGCTATGGGAGTGTTTTCACTGTTAAAAGAGATGCGTGGGAAAAATCCAGAGGAAAAAATTCCATACAGTGTTGAGATAAATAAGAAATTAGCAGTACCATTTTCAACAATAATGCTATCATTATTGGGAGTGTTTTTAGCTATTGGTCACCATAGAAGTGGAAAAGGTGCAAATTTTGCTTTGAGTCTGATAGTTATTTTCTCATATATCACTTGTTTAAATATAGGAATGGTAATGGCAGGTAAGGGAATAATTCCAGCTTTTGTAGGAGTGTGGACTCCTAATCTTATCCTATTTTTGGTGACATTCTTAATGTATAAGAAAAAGGCAGAGGTGATATAATGAAGATATTGGACAGATACATTAGTAAAAATTTTATTAAAGCCTTTTTCTTGAGTTTGATGGCATTTATGGGAATATTCATAGTTAGCCAACTATTTAGAGTGGTAAAATATTTAAGTGATGGAAGATTTAGTGTAAGTGATGCAGGTTATTATATAGTGACTCTGCTCCCAAGAATATTTATAGATGTAGCTCCTCTGGCAGTTTTGCTGGGTAGTATGATGACTATAAGTACAATGGCCTCAAATTTGGAGATTATCTCTTTGAAGACTTCTGGAATAAAATTTAAGAGAATAATATTGTTTCCAATAGTTATATCTGCAATTATATCGGGAGTAGTATTCTATGTGAATGATACTCTATATCCAACTTCTTTAAAAATAAATAGAGATTTGAGAAGAGGAGAGGTAGAGGAGAGAGTAGCTCCAGTTGAGAAGAGGAATGCTTTTTTGAGAGGGGAGAATTCAAACTATATCTATCTTATGCAAAAAGTTAATAGAGTGACAGGTTTTGCTGAAAATATTGAGATAGTGGATCTGAATAAAGAGTTTAATAAGATTGAAAGAATAGTAACTGCACATGAGGGAAGATATAATTTTAGTAAGAGTGTATGGACATTGAAAGATGCTACTATTTACTATGGAGATGAAGGGAAAAAATCAAAAGTTGTTAAGTATTTTAGAGATGATAAATACAATGATAATCCTGAACATTTTATAACTTTAAGTGTAGAACCAAGAACTTTAAGTATAAAAGAGTTAAAAAAGACAATAAGAGAGATGAAGAGTATAGGAGGAGACACAAGAGAGTTATTAGTAGAGTTAGGGAACAGATACTCATTTCCTTTTGCAAGTTTTGTAATCTCATTCTTGGGACTTGCGTTAGGAGGAAGATATGTTCGTGGAACTTCTGCAGTTAGCTTGGGTGTCTGTGTACTATTGGGTTATGGATACTATGTGGTACAAGCCTCTTTTGAAGCTCTCAGTGCAAATGGATTTTTAAATCCTTTTATTGGTGGATGGATCCCCAATATAATATTTTTAGGAGTAGGTATATATCTACTGAATAAAGCTGAATATTAAAAGTATGGAGTGTGTTATGAGTATACAAGTAAAAAAGTTAAGTAATGGTATTCCAGTTTTGATGGAGAATATCGAGAGCATAAACACTATAAGCTTAGGGGTATTTGTAAAAACTGGATCAAGAGATGAGTATTTAGATGAGAGTGGAGTTTCTCATTATATTGAACATATGATGTTTAAGGGGACAACAAATAGAAGTGCAAAAGAGATATCTGAAGAGATAGATAATGAGGGTGGAATGATAAATGCCTATACAAGTAGAGATATGACTTGCTACTATATTCAGATGCTTTCAAATAAGATAAATAAAGGGATTGAAATACTTTCAGATATGTTTTTAAACTCTACTTTTACAGAGGAAAATCTTGAAAAAGAGAGAAATGTAATTATAGAAGAGATAAGAATGTATGAGGATATTCCAGAAGAGATAATACATGATGAGAACATAAAATTTGCCTTAACAGGTGTACAATCAAATAGTGTATTAGGAACAATAGAGAGTTTGAAAGGAATAGATAGAGAGAAATTTTTAAAATATTTTAAAGAGCAGTATAGAGCCTCAAACTTAGTAATATCAGTTGCAGGAAAGATGGACTGTGAAGAGATATTCAAACAACTTGAATCAGGATTTGGAAAAATTGAGAATTTAGAAACTGAAAGAGAATTGGATAATAACTTTACAATAAACAAGGGTGAAAATAAAATAGTTAGAGATACTAACCAAGTTCATCTATGCTTTAATACCAAAGGAGTTAGTTTGGTAGATGAGGCAAAATACCCAGCAGCAATAATTTCAAGTGTATTGGGTGGAAATATGAGTTCTAGACTTTTCCAAAAAATAAGAGAGGAGAGAGGATTAGCTTACTCTGTTTATACTTATTCAAGTGCCTTTTTAGAGGGCGGAGTTTTCACTGTGTATGCAGGGACAACTAATGAGAGTTATAGATATGTAATAGATATAATAAGAGCTGAATTTGAAGATATAAGAGAGAATGGAATAACTCCATATGAGTTACAAAAATCTAAGAATCAGTTTTTGAGTATGTTGACTTTTAGCCTTGAGGGAAGTAAGGGTAAAATGAATAGAATGGCAAACTCATATCTTCTTTATGGTGAAGTAATAGAGATAGATAAGATAATAGAGTCTATTGAAAAGATAACCTTGGAAGATATTAAAAAGACAGCAGAGATAATATTTGATGAGAGATATTACTCTTGGACAATTTTAGGAAATGTATAGGAGAAAAGAATGGAAAAAGTAGCAGTTAAGGTATTGATTGAAGAGGGAGTACAACTACCTAAGTATGAGACTTCGGGATCAGCTGGAATGGATGTAAGAGCAAATATAAAAGAGCCAATTACATTGGGATCGTTGGAGAGAGTATTGATTCCAACAGGAATAAAAATGGCTATACCAGAGGGATATGAAGTCCAAGTTAGACCAAGAAGTGGACTAGCTTTAAAACATGGTATAAGTATGGCAAATGCAATAGGAACAATTGATAGTGACTATAGAGGAGATATTGGAGTTATATTGATCAATTTAAGTAAAGATGAGTATGTAATTCAACCTCAAGAGAGAATAGGACAGTTAGTTTTAAATAAAGTGGCACAGATGGAGTTTGAAATAGTAGATGTACTTGATGAAACAGAAAGAGGTGCTGGAGGATTTGGGCATACAGGAAAGTAAGAGGTAGTCGATGAAAAGCAGTAGAGAGATAAAACTTTTTTTAAAAAAATTAAAAAAAATGAATAATTATCTTTTAGTAAATGCATTGATTATAGTAGCAATAAGTGTTTCAACTATATATAGTGCTACTATTTCTAAAGGTGAGAGTTTTTATATCAAAGAGACTATCTGGGGAGTAATAGGTGTTGTTGCTTATTTTGTAGTTTCCTTTATTGATTATAGAAAATACTTTAAATACTATAAGCTTTTATATGTATTGAATATAATCTTACTAGCTTCTGTACTTATATTTGGAGTTAGTAGGTTGGGAGCACAACGTTGGATAAGCTTAGGACCTATAAGTATTCAGCCTGGAGAGGTAGGTAAGGTTTTAATTGTGATAACCTTATCGGCTTTTTTAACTACTAATTTCAGAGAGAAATTTATCGGATTTAGAGGTATCATAATAGCGGGATTACACATTGCTCCCATACTGTTATTGATATTGAAACAACCTGATTTAGGAACGACACTTATAATAGTTATGACTTGTGGAGTTATAATGTTTATGTATAATTTAGAGTGGAAAACTATTATTTTTTTAGCAGTGAGTGGAGGAATTTTTGTTCCGTTCTCATATTTCTTTCTATTAAAAGATTATCAAAGGCAGAGGGTTTTGACATTTTTAAATCCAGAGAGTGATCTGTTAGGAAGTGGTTGGAATGTAACACAATCAATGATTGCAATAGGGTCTGGAGAATTATATGGAAAAGGTTTTTTAAATAGTACTCAAAGTAAGTTGAGATTTTTACCAGAGGCTCATACAGACTTCATAGTTTCTGTATTTTTAGAGGAGAGAGGTTTTTTAGGAGGAGTAGTCCTATTTGTTTTGTATGTAATCTTAATTATGCAAATTCTATATATAGCGGATACTACCAAGGATAGCTTTGGTAAATTGGTGTGTTACGGAATTGGAAGTATTTTCTTCTTTCACTTTGTTATAAATGTAGGAATGACAATGGGAATAATGCCAGTAACAGGAAAACCTCTACTGTTGATGAGTTATGGTGGAACATCACTTCTTATAAGTTTTATAATGCTTGGAATAGTTCAAAGTATTAGGATAAATAGAGATTAGGAGAGATATGGAATATATAATTGACAAAGAGTATTCAGATGTAAGATTGGATAAATTTTTGAGAAAAAAACTACCTAATATGGCATTAACTGAGATTTTCAAAGCTATAAGAGTAGGGAAGATAAAGGTTAATGGAAAAAAGTCTAAAGAAAATTATAGACTACAGGAAAATGATGTGGTAAAATTATTTTTTGAGGTCAAGGTTGAAGAAAAAGAGAGTAAATTAAAAAGTATAAATCTAAAAAACTCAGATATTGATAAGATAAAAGAGTCTATTGTGTATGAGGATGAGAGAGTACTTATTTACAATAAGGATAGCAATGTAGTTATGCATAAAGGAAGTGGGCATGACTATGGGGTATCTGAGATAATAAAAGAGTATTTAAAAAATCCAAATTTTAATTTTGTAAATAGAATAGATAAAGCTACTTCAGGACTTGTAATCGGTGCTAAGAGCTTGGTTGTAACAAGAGAGTTAGCCGAAGAGATAAGGGAGAGAAGAGTAGATAAAAAATACTATATTTTGGTAGATGGGATAGTAAAAAAGAGAGATTTTATTATAAAGAGTTATTTGAAAAAGATAGATGATAGAGTTATTGAACTGGATAAAAAAGAGGATGGAGCTAAGGAGAGTATAAGTTACTTTAAAGTATTGGATTATGGAGATAACTGTACTCTTTTAGAGGGAAGATTAGGAAGTGGAAGAACTCATCAATTGAGAGTTCAACTATCAGCTATGGGACACTATATACTAGGTGACACAAGGTATGGAAAGGGAAAAGAGAAAAAGATGTATCTATTCTCACACTATCTAAAGATAGATAAGTATGATATAGAGATAAAACTACCTTTACCTAAGGAGTATAGAGCTAGGTTATCTAAATAAAATAATATATAGGAGGAAGAAATGCAAAACACAGAAACTTTGGAAAGATTGTACAAAATCTCTGAGAGAGGAAGTACAGTTAAGCAAGAGGTAATAGGAGGGCTAACAACATTCTTAGCAATGTCTTACATAATCTTTGTAAACCCTTCTATATTAGGTATGACTGGAATGGACAAGGGAGCTTTAATAACAGTAACTTGTTTGACATCTGCATTGGCAACTATAATATCAGGTGTATGGGCAAACGCTCCATTTGCTTTAGCTCCAGGAATGGGACTTAATGCTTTCTTTACATTTACATTGGTTTTAGGTAAGGGAGTACCTTGGCAGACAGCTCTTGGAATAGTATTTATGTCAGGAGTGTTTTTCTTTGCTTTATCTTTAGGTGGAATTAGAGAGAAGATTGCATATGCAATACCTGTTCCATTAAAAATAGCAGTAGGTGGAGGAATAGGTCTATTTATAACATTTATTGGACTTATAAACCTTGGTTTAGTAGCAGCTAACCCAGCTACTATAGTTGGATTGGGAACAATGAAAACAACTACTGTAATAGGAATTGTGGGATTGCTTGTGGCTGTTGTTCTTGAGATAAAACAGGTAAAAGGTGGAATGTTAATAGGAATAGTTACATCTACAGTATTAGGATTTATCACTGGTGATATTGCAGTACCAGAGAGCATTGTATCTCTTCCACCAAGTATAGCTCCAATAGCTGGAAAATTAGATATAGTAGGTGCTTTTAAACTATCTTTAATTGGACCAATATTCTCATTTATGTTTGTTGACTTATTCGATACTTTAGGAACTTTAATTTCTTGTTCTAGACAGGCTGGAATTGTAGATAAAGATGGAAAAATTAAGGGATTTGGAAGAATGTTATATACAGATGTATTTTCAACAATAATTGGATCTGTATTAGGAACAAGTACAGTAACAACATTCGTAGAGTCAGCAGCAGGAGTGGCAGTAGGAGCTAAAACAGGACTTGCTTCTCTTGTGACAGGAATTTTATTCCTACTTGCTCTATTTTTCTCTCCAGTAGTAGCTGTAGTACCTGGATATGCAACAGCTTCAGCACTTATCATAGTTGGAGTGTATATGTTTAAACAGATAGTAGATTTAGATTTTAAAGATCTAAAAACTCTATTCCCTTGCTTTATTATAATAGTTATGATGCCATTAACTTATAGTATCAGTATAGGATTAAGTTTAGGATTTTTAAGTTATATTCTTATTCACTTAGTAACTGGTGATTTTAAGAAATTAAATCTACCACTAATATTTATAGGTATACTTTGTTTAGTAAACTTGGTAATCTAGTAAATTAGATATTTTGGGAGTAATTAAATGAATTATCGTTTAATTACTCTTTTTTTTACTGTCTAACTTTTAAAGATAAAAATAATGAGATTGTCTATTTTTTTATACCAGTAGTACTTTACAAAACCACTATAAATATATTATAATTAATAGAAGAGTGTAAATTTTAGTTAGGAGGCTTCGTTGTGATAAATAGAGAAAGAATGATTAATAATTTTATAGAGATGGCAAGAATATCTTCTCCTTCATTAAAAGAGAGAGAGATGGCTGACTATGTAAAAAAACAGTTACAAGATTTAGGAATGGAAGTAATTGAAGATGGTGCTGGAGAAAAAGAGGGAGGAAATGCTGGAAATATTATTGGAGTTTTAAGAAATCCAGGTAAAAAGAGAATACTGTTGAGTGCACATATGGATACAGTATTACCTTGTGATAAGGTAAATCCAATAATTGAAAATGGAATTATTAAGAGTGATGGAACAACAATATTAGGTGGAGATGACAAAGCGGGAATATCTAATATAATAGAGGCTATCAAAACTATAAAGGAGAATAATCTTGATCATCCTGAGATAGTAGTGGTATTTTCAATAGCTGAGGAGATAGGATTATTAGGAGCTAAGAATTTTGATATAGAAAAATATAGTCCAGATTATACATTTGTCTTAGATTCTAGTGGAAAACCTGGTATTGGAATTATACAGACACCATTCTCTGCAAAAGGAAAAATGAAGATAATTGGGAAACCAGCTCATGCAGGAATAGCACCAGAAAATGGAATAAATGCTTTAACAGTAGCAGCTCATGCTATAACAAAGATAAAATTAGGTAGAATAGACTCTGAAACAACTTCAAATATAGGTGTTGTAAGAGGCGGAGAAGCTGTTAATATAGTTATGCCAGAGGTAATATTACAGTATGAGGCTAGAAGTTTTTCAGGAGAGAAATTAGATAACTTATTAGCTGAAACAGATAGAGTATTTAGAGAGATATGTAAGGAGTTTGGAGCTGAGTTTGAGAACGGAGTGACAAAGGGATACTCAGGATATAAATTAGAGGATTCAGAGGAGATATTGAATATATTTAAAAAAGCTTGTGCTCAAGTAGAGGTTGAGTGTGTAACTAAGCCTACTGGTGGAGGAAGTGACTCAAATATCTACAATGAAAAAGGATACAAGGCTCTAACTATAGGAATTGGAATGACAAAAGTTCATACAAAAGAGGAGTATATTGAGATAGAGGATATGGTAAAAACTGCTAATTTAGTAGTAGAGATATTAAAGGAAATGGCATAAAATGTTAAGAAAAAAAAGAGATAAAAAATGGTCAATAAAAAAAAGAATGGGAATTATCTTATTTATTCTTATTTTGATATTTGTTCTCTTTAGTAAAGCTGTTAATTTTGGTGTGGATATTGTAAGTCACATTGTTTTTCCTATTCAGAGAAGAGTATATCAGATTGGAAACTTTTTTAAAGAAACTTCAGAGGCAGTAGTAAGTTATAAATCTATATTAGAGGAGAATAGGAACTTAAAAAATGAACAGGTAAAGTATGATATAGTGGTAGCTTACAACAAGGAACTTGATCAAGAGAATGAGAGATTGAGAGAGATTCTTAAGATGAAAGAGGAGAAGAAGTTAAATATAAAAGTAGCAAAGGTAAACTTTAGAAATCCAAGTAACCTATATGAAAGATTCTATATAAACTTAGGAAAAAAAGATGGAATTAAGAAAAATTACATAGTTTTAGCTGGAGAGAATTTGATAGGAAAGATAGGTAAAGTCTATGATGATTATTCAATTGTTGATATGATAACAGGAGAAAACTATACAGTTAGCTCTCTCACTGAATCAGGTGCTCTAGGAATAGTGAGAGGAAGCAATGAGGGAGATGGAACTCTATACTTTGAAGCTAATACATTTCAAGAGAATATAGAGATTGGAGAGAAGGTATATACTTCTGGTATCAGCGAGATCTATCCTAAGGGGATATATTTAGGAAAGATTAGTGAGGTCATAGAGAGTGGAACAGAGATCTTAAAGAGCATAAAACTTGAAAGTGAAGTAGATGTTATAAATTTAGCTGAAGTTTTGATTTTGATTCCAGTAGAAGCAAAGGGGAATAAAAAATGAAAAAGTTAGTAATAATCCTATGTATAGCTTTTAATTTCATAACTTATGGAAAAGATATAAGTGAGATAAAAAGTTTAATAGCAGAGGTTAATGAAGTTGTAAATTTAAATGGTGAATCAAAGAGCAGTGATTATAAATTAACATATATATTTCCAGATTTTATAAGAAAAGATGTAATAGCTCCAGAACTAAATAGAGGTGAGGTATATATTTATAATAAGGATCAAAAAATAGTGTATCTTCCACTTTTTGATCAAAGAGTTGAGGAAAAATTAACGGAAAATGATAGTGAAGTATTGGAAGTAATCAATTTTATCTTTGAAAAGGAAAAGAGTGACAGAGAGTTTAGAGAGAAATACTATGCTAAAAAGATAAAAGAGATACCACTGAAAAATGGTACTAGAGTGGAAATTGACAAGTTAAAAGAGTTTAAAAACTATCTGTTGCCAACAGTTTACAGAGTTTATGATAAGGATATAAATATGGTAAACCTTAAAGTAAAAAGTTACGTTATCAATCCTGAAGTGGATATTAAGGAGCTAACTGACATATGATAAAATTCATAACAGATAGAGGGCTAGTAATAAATAAAAGAGATTTTGGTGAAGCTGATAGATATGTGACAGTTTTTACAGAAAATTTTGGGAAAATAGTTTTTCTACTGAAAGGAATTAGAAAAAGTAAGAAAAGAGAGTTGAATTCAATAGATCTTCTCTCTCTTTCCAATTTTACCTTTTATAAAAAGGGAGAAAACTATACAGTTTCATCTTTCAACGGAATAGAATCCTACAGTAATATCAAAAGTGATTTAAATAGACTTGAGATATCCTTATATTTTGTTGCTTTGCTCAATGCTATCTTAGTTGAAAATAATAGAAAAAAGTCATTATATAAAATATTTTTGAGAAGTTTGGAGTTTTTAAATAATAATGAAAATGAGAAGAAAAATTATATTTTAATAGGATATTTTCTCCATTATATAATCAGAGATGAGGGACTCAATATAAGTAGTGGAGAGGGTTATAATTTTTCTTTTGAAAGATCAAAGTTTATAACTGAAAATGAGAAGTATATATATAAAGTTTCTAAGAGTGAAAAGAGCTTGGTAGAAAAATTTATAAATAACAGAGCAAAAGATATAGATGAAGAGATAGAAACTTTAGAAGATATTAAAAAGGTTGTTTTTCTTTTTGAAAGATACTTAAATTTTCATTTAGGAATAGATATTAAATTAAAAAATTATATTATGGAGGGATAGAGAATGACTAATATAATAAAAATAACTGATTATATGTCAGAAAATTTGATTTCTCTGAATCTAAAAGCTAAAACTAAAGATGAAGTATTATTAGAACTTTCAAAATTAATTGAAAATTCACCAAACATATTAACAAAAGGGAATACTGTATACAAAGCTCTTGTGGAGAGAGAAAAATTAGGAAGTACAGGAATAGGAAAGGGAGTAGCTATTCCCCATGCTAAAACTGAGGTAGCAGAGAAATTGACAATCGCCTTTGGAATGAGTAGAGATAAGATTGATTTTAAATCAATGGATAATGAAAAAGTAAATATTTTCTTTGTTTTTGCATCACCAAATAAAGATAGTCAAATCTATTTAAAAGTATTGGCAAGGATTTCACGTCTAATAAGAGAAGAGAGTTTTAGAGAGGGACTTCTTAATTGTAAAACAGCAAGTGAGGTAATAGATTATATTGACAAAAAAGAGAGTTGATGAGATATGAGATGTCCATTTTGTGGATCAGAGGATACTAAAGTAATAGATAGTCGTGCATTTATGGAGGGATTCTCAATAAAAAGACGTCGTGAATGCATAAATTGTGAAAAAAGATTTACAACTTATGAGAAAATAGAGGAGATTCCCCTATATATCGTAAAAAAAGATAAAAGAAGAGAGAAATTTGATAGAGAGAAACTATTAAAAGGCTTGACAAGAGCTACGATTAAGAGAAATATAAGTAGAGAAGAGATTGAAACATTTGTGTTGGAGATAGAGAAATCTATTCAAAACTCTTTAAAAAATGAGATAACTAGCAGTGAACTAGGAGAGATGGTTATGGAAAAGCTATTAAAAATAGATGAAGTAGCCTATGTTAGATTTGTTTCAGTATATAAAGAGTTTAAAGATATAGAGTCTTTTATTGAATTAGTAGAGAAGATAAGTAAGGATAGAAAGGAAAAATAGATGAGAATATTATTTATGGGAACACCAGAATTTGCAGTCCCATCTTTTGAGATACTAAATTCTGAGTATGATATAGTAGGAGCATTTACAAAAGTAGATAAGCCAAATATGAGAGGGAAAAAGATCAAGTTTACTCCAGTTAAAGAGTATGCATTAGAGCACAATATCCCTGTATTTCAACCAACAACATTAAAGAGTAAGGAGACTCAGGATTTGATAAGAGAGTTAAATCCAGATTTAATTGTAGTTGTGGCTTATGGTAAAATATTACCAAAAGAGATAATTGATATGCCAAAATATGGAGTTATAAATGTACACTCTTCATTATTACCTAAATACAGAGGAGCTGCTCCAATTAATGCAGCAATTATACATGGAGAGAAAGAGAGTGGAGTGAGTATCATGTATATAGCTGAGGAGCTAGATGCAGGTGATGTTATACTTACAGTAAAAACTGAGATAACAGATGAAGATACTTTCTTAACTCTACATGATAGATTGAAAGATCTTGGAGCTAAAGGACTACTTGAGGCAGTTAAATTGATAGAGAAAGAGGAAGCACCAAGAACAGTGCAAAATCATTCAGAGGCAACTTTTGTAAGACCTTTCTCAAAAGAGGATTGTAGAATAGATTGGTCTAGAAGTGAAAGAGAGATATTCAATTTTGTAAGAGGAATGAATCCTTTCCCAACAGCATTTACAACTTGTGAAGAGAAAATCTTTAAAATTTATGAGGTGAAGGAGAACTTTGAAACATATGAAAATGGAGTGTGTGGAGAGGTTGTAGACATCAAAAAAGGAAAGGGATTTGTAGTAAAAGTTGGAAATGGAAGTGTTATTTTAACACAGGTAAAACCAGAGAATAAGAAGTTATTAAGTGGAGCTGATATTATAAATGGCGGAATGCTAAAAATAGGCAATATTTTGAAATAGAAAGGTAGAAGAATGATAAAGTTAGATGGAAAAGAGTTAGCTACAAAAATAAAGGACAAAATTAGAGAAGATGTAATCAAGTTGAAGGAAGCTACAAATAGAGTTCCAGGTTTAGCAATAGTATTGGTAGGAGATAATCCAGCCTCAAAAATATATGTAAACTCAAAGATAAAGGGTTGTAAAGAGCTAGGATTTGAAAGCTTTGCTCATTTTTTATCTGATGATATCAGTGAAGTTGAGTTGTTAGAGGTAATAGAAAATCTAAATAAAGATGAGAGGGTAAATGGTATCTTAGTACAACTTCCTCTACCTAAACATATAGATGAGAAAAAGATTATAGATAAGATTGCTTTAGAAAAGGATGTAGATGGATTCAAACCTGAAAATTTAGGACTTCTAATGCTAAATGATGAAGACGCTATAATCTCTTGTACTCCAGCAGGGATAATGGAGATTCTAGATAACTACTCAATCTCTTTGGAGGGAAAAGATGTAGTGATGATAGGAAGAAGTAACATAGTAGGAAAACCAATGGCTAGTCTATTAATAAATAGAGGAGCTACTGTAACTATCTGCAATAGTAAAACTAAAGATCTTCAAGAGAAGACAAAACAAGCTGATATTGTTATAATAGCAATAGGAAAAGCAAAGTTTTTAACTGGTGATATGCTAAAAGATGGAGCTGTTGTAATTGATGTTGGAATAAATAGAACAGAGGAAGGTCTATGTGGAGATGTAGATTTTGTAAGTGCTAGTGAGAAATGTTCACATATAACACCTGTACCTGGAGGAGTAGGACCAATGACAGTTGCTATGTTATTCCAAAATACTTTAAGAGTTTTTAAAAAAATTAACCACATATAAAAAATAAGAAGGAGAAAAGATGGAGAAAAACGAAAAGAGAGAGTATTATATTGTAGATAAAAGAATACTTCCAAACTCTATTCAAAGTGTAATAAAGGTAAATGATTTAGTGCAAAATACAAAGATATCAAAGTATGAAGCAATAAAGAAGGTTGGAATTAGTAGAAGTACTTATTATAAGTACAAAGATTATATAAAACCTTTCTTTGAGAGTGGAAAAGAGAAGGTATTCAGTATACATATGTCTTTAGTAGATAAACCAGGAATACTAGCAAGTATACTAAATATCATAGCAGATGAAGATATGAATGTATTGACAATTGTGCAAAATATAGCAGTGGACGGAATAGCTAAATCAACAATATCAATACAGACTACTGAAAATACACTGAGAAAGATAGAGGGTATGTTGGAAAAGATATCTGAAGTAGATGGTGTAAAAGATCTAAGAATAATAGGAAGTAACTAGAAAGTTTTGGAGGAAAAGATGAAGATAGATGTTAAAACGATAAAAGAGTTGGCTGATAATATAGATAAGTACAATTTGAATGAGATTGCTTTAGAGAGTGAAGGGGTAAAATTAGTTTTGAAAAAAGAGAAACTAGTACAAGTTGAAACTCGTCCAGTACAGACAGCAATAGTTCAACAAAATACAGCTGTGGTAGAGGAAGCAGAAGAGGAAGAGGTAGTAGATACTCAAGAGAAAGAGTTTATCACAGCACCAATGGTGGGGACTTTTTATAGATCATCAGCTCCTGGTAATCCAGCTTTTATTGAAGAGGGGGATACAGTGGCAAGTGGAGAAACACTTTGTATCATAGAAGCTATGAAATTAATGAATGAAGTAAAAGCATCTAAAAAATGTAAAGTTGTTAAAATTTTAGTAGAAGATGGGCAGATAGTAAAAAAAGGAGATAAATTATTCGTAATAGAGTAGTTATTAAATTTAATGTAAATAAGGAGAGTGTAAAAAAAAGTTGGACACATACCAAAATATAGTACTATTAATTGTATTGATCCTATTGTCTGGATTTTTTTCAGCATCAGAAACGGCACTTACATCTTTCAGGAGTACTAATTTAGAGAAATTTGAAGACAATAAAGAGGGAAAAAAAGTTGAACTTTTAAAAAAGTGGTTAAAAAATCCAAATGAGATGCTTACAGGGCTTCTCGTTGGAAATAACGTGGTAAATATACTAGCATCTTCAATAGCTACTGTTGTAACTATAAATATAATGGGAGGGACATCTAGTTCCTCAGTTGCTATAGCAACAGTAGGAATGACAGTAATACTATTAATTTTTGGAGAGATAACTCCTAAGATTATAGCAAAGAATTACTCAGTTCAAATAGCAGGTGTAGTTATAAGGATCATATACCTATTGGCTTTAGTTTTAAAGCCTGTAATAAAGATTTTGATGTTTATTTCAAAATTTTTAGCAAGATTGATGGGAATAGATTTAAAAGATCAAGCTATTATGGTAACAGCTGAAGATATAAAATCTCTTGTGAATGTAGGAGAGGCTGAAGGAATAATAGAGGAAGAGGAAAAGGAGATGATCCATTCCATAGTAGGTTTTAGTGAAACAACTGCTAAAGAGGTAATGACCCCTAGAACTTCAATGTTAGCTTTTGAAGGGGATGAAACTCTAGATGAAGTATGGGATGAGATAATTGAGAATGGATTTTCTAGAATACCAGTTTATGAGGAGACAATTGATAATATAATCGGTGTTTTCTATGTAAAAGATGTATTGAGTATAGTAAAAAAAGGTGAGACAAATGTCCCTATCAAGAATTTTGTAAGACCTGGTTATTTTGTTCCTGAAACAAAATCAATAACAGAGATATTACAAGATTTTAGAAAAATGAAGGTCCATATAGCACTTATTCTAGATGAGTATGGTGGAATAGTGGGATTGGTAACAATAGAGGATTTAATAGAGGAGATCACTGGAGAGATTCGTGATGAATTTGACCATGAAGAGGACGAGTTTATTCATAAAATAGATGAGAATACTTATGAAGTTGATGGAATGTTGGACATTGAGACTCTGGACAAAGAGTTGAATATAAAATTACCTGAATCAGAGGACTATGAGAGCTTAGGTGGTTTAATCATAACAGAATTGGGAAGAGTAGCTGTTGTAAATGATGAGATCACTATTTCAGGTGTGAGGCTAAAAGTCTTGGAAGTTGAGAAGATGAGAGTAGCTAAAGTTTTAATAGAGGTAAATGCAGGAGAAAAAACTGATGATTAAAAAAATAAAATCATATTTTTATGCAGGGTTAATAGCTTTATTACCAATTATTTTAACTGTATATATTTTTAACTGGATAGTTGGAATAATGATGAATCTTTTGGGGCACTCTTTTGTAACAATAATTATAAAGGGGCTACTTCAAAGAGTTGTAGAAGATAGAAATATGGATTATTATTTCCAAATGTTAGTGTATTTAATATCATTGATCACTATGATATTAGGTACATGTTTAGTTGGATTTATATTAAAAATTATGTTTTTTGCTAAAATAATAGAGAGTTTAAAAGAGGTATTTATAAAAATACCACTAATAAAACAGGTATATACAACAATTAGCCAAATTATTGATATTACTATGTCAGATAGAGAAAAAACATATGAAAAAGTTGTAATGATAGAGTATCCTAGAAAGGGTATATACAGCATAGGTTTTTTAACTTCAGAGGATAATTACATAGTAAGTGAAGCTGTTCAAAGTGAAGAGAAACTATATAATATTTTTATACCTACATCACCAAATCCTACTTCTGGAATGTTTATAATAGTTCCACAAAAAGATGTAAAAATATTGGATATTAAGATAGATGATGCAGTAAAATTAATAATATCAGGAGGGGTGATACTTCCTCCTAAAAAGGAGATCACAGAAATTGAAGAGAAACTTGACTAATATTTTATTTTTATTGTTAATATCAGTAGCTTTTATCAGTTGTAGTAGTTTGAAAAAGAGTAAGGAAGCTGAATACTCTTTATTGAAGGGAGTAAATTACTCTCAACAGGGAAAGTACCAGAAGGGAATGGAAGAGTATCAAAAATCTTATAAGATCAATCCTAATAATGCTATTCTTCTAAAAGAGATGGGATATACTTATTATAAGTTTGGAAACTATCAGAAAGCTGAAGAGTATTGGTTAAAAGCCCTTAAATTACAACCTAAAGATGAAGGATTGATAAAAAATTTAGTAACTTTATATTTTGAAGATGGAAAATATGTTAAAAGTATCAATATGATGGGTTCTAGCTATAATCCAAGAGATGATTATTATAAAAAAATAAAAGGATTAATAGCATACAGAGAGGGGGATTATAGAAAAAGTTATAATCTCTTAAAAGATCTCTCTTTAGAGAGTTATGATACTGAAGTAGCACTTATCTATATTGATGTTCTAAAAAAAGCAGATGAGAAAAGAGAGTTATTTTATTTTCTAAAAAATATTTATCCATATTTAAATAAAGATAAAGAGTTTATACTTGGGTATTCTAGGGTGTTGAATGAAAACTTTAAGATGCCAAAAGAGAGTGAGAAGATACTACTGGAATACTTGGTAAAAAATGGAAATGATGACGAAGTTTTAACACAGTTATCTATGATATATTTGAAAATGGGAGATAAGAAAAAATCGAAAGATACCCTTAAGTTACTTGGAAATAAAGATATATTTCAAGAGAACTATAAGAATTTAGAGGGTAAATTAAATTAAAAGAATTGGAGTGAAGCGAATGAATTTAAAAGAATATGTTGCAAAAGTAGAGAATTTTCCAAAGGAAGGAATAATATTTAGAGATATAACACCTCTTATGAACAATGGAGAAGCATTTAAATTTGCTACTGATGAGATTGTAAAATTTGCTAAGGAGCAAAAAGTAGATTTAATAGTTGGACCAGAAGCTAGAGGGTTTATATTTGGTTGTCCAGTATCATATGCTATGGGAATTGGATTTGTACCAGTAAGAAAACCTAAGAAATTACCAAGAGAGGTTATTGAGTATTCATATGATTTAGAATATGGTTCAAATACTTTATGCATGCATAAAGATGCAATACAAAAGGGACAAAGAGTACTGATCGTAGATGATTTATTAGCTACAGGAGGAACTATGGAAGCTGCTGTTAAATTGGTAGAGGAGTTAGGAGGAGTTGTTGCAGGACTTGCTTTTCTAATTGAGTTGGAAGAACTTAAAGGAAGAGAGAAATTAAAAGATTATCCTGTTTTAACATTAATGAAATATTAATATTATGATGAGATAATAGGTAAAAGGTCTAAAATAACTCTTAATTATTTTGGGGTTATTTTAGATTTTTTTATAAATTTTATATGAAAAGAGGACGCTTATGAATTATTGGGAAGAGATTCTGAAAGAGATAGAGAAGAACGATTTAAAAGTAGATGTAGAAAAGATAAAGCTTGCTTTTTTCTTTGCTGAGGAGAGCCATGAGGGACAGTATAGAAAATCTGGAGAAGATTATATAATGCACCCTGTTGAAGTTACTAAGATTTTAATTGATATGAAGATGGATACAGATACAATAGTAGCAGGAATATTGCATGATATAGTTGAAGATACTCTAATAACATTGGCAGATATCAAATATAATTTTGGTGATACAGTAGCCACTTTAGTAGATGGAGTAACTAAATTAAAAACTCTTCCCAATGGTACAAAGAAGCAAGATGAGAATATAAGAAAGATGATTTTGGCTATGGCTCAAAATCTGAGAGTTATAATAATAAAATTAGCTGATAGATTACACAATATGAGAACTATGAAGTACATGAAGCCAGAGAAACAGATATCTATATCTCAAGAAACTTTGGATATATATGCTCCACTAGCTCATAGACTTGGAATAGCAAAGATAAAATGGGAATTAGAGGACCTAGCTCTGAGATATTTGAAACCAGCTGAATATATGAATATAAAGTCATTAATCGACTCTAAGAAAAAAGAGAGAGAAGAGTATATACAGGAGTTTATTGAGAAAATAGTAACCTTATTACATGAGACTGGAATAAAAGGGAGTGTAAAGGGAAGATTTAAACATTTTTATAGTATATATAAAAAAATGTATGAGAAACATAAAGAGTTTGATGACATATATGACTTGATGGGAGTAAGAATAATAGTTGATACAGAGAGTGAGTGTTATAATACTTTGGGAGTTATACACAGTCATTTTAGACCTGTTCCAGGACGTTTTAAGGATTATATAGCAGTTCCAAAATCTAATAACTATCAATCTATACACACAACAATAGTTGGACCACAAGGAAAATTTATAGAGATACAGATTAGAACAGAAGAGATGGATAAAGTAGCAGAAGAGGGTATAGCAGCTCACTGGAGCTATAAAGAGCATACAAAGGTTACTAAGAGTGATCAGGTGTATGGTTGGTTAAGAAATATCCTAGAGTTGCAAAATGAGGCTGAAACAGCTCAGGAGTTTATAGATAGTGTAACTAAAGATATAATGAATGAGACAGTTTTCGTATTTTCACCAAAAGGGGATATAACAGAGCTACCTCATGGAGCTACACCATTAGATTTTGCATTTGCAGTTCATACTCAGATAGGTTGTAAATGTGTGGGAGCTAAAGTAAATGGTAAGATAGTAACGTTGGATTATAAACTACAAAATGGAGATAGAGTAGAGATTATAACCTCTAAAAACTCAAAAGGACCAAGTAAGGATTGGTTGGATATAGTAGTTACCCATGGAGCTAAAAGTAAGATAAAAAAAGTGTTAAAAGATTTGGTAAGGGATCAAACGATAAAAAATGGTAGGGAAAATTTAGAGAGAGAGTTAGGAAAATTAGGTATATCATTAAAAGAGATGGAAGAAGATCCTATAATCAAAAAACATATGGAAAAAAATAATATATATTCATTAGATGAATTCTATTATCACGTAGGTGAGAGAAGAAGTAAAATTGATATTATTATTGATAAGTTGAGAAAAAAATTAGAAAAAGATAGACAGATAGAGAATATAGATATTGATGAGTTGATGGAGAAGAAAAAAGAGAAAACGTCATCAAGTAAAAATGATTATGGAATAGTAATAGATGGAGTTAATAATACTTTAATAAGATTTGCTAGATGTTGTACCCCACTTCCTGGAGATGAGATCGGTGGTTATGTTACAAAATTGACAGGTATAACTGTACATAGAAGAGATTGTAAAAACTTTCAAAATATGGTTGCTCAAGATCCAACAAGAGAGATAGATGTTCAATGGGATAGTAGAATAGTAGAGCAAAAAGATAATAAGTATAAGTTTACATTCAATGTATTAGTTTATGATAAAACTAATATTTTAATGAATATAATAACTCTAATAGCAAATCATAAGATACATTTAGTCACAATAAATAGTAATGAGATCCATAAAAATGGAGAAAAGTATATGAATTTCCAAATAACAATAGAGATATCAAATAAGAGTGAGTATAAATATTTATTGAGTAATCTTTTAAAGATAAAAGATGTAATCTCAGTTGATAGAATGTAGAAGTAGATAGGAGAAAATATGACAAAAAAATTACCTGTAACTTATGAGTTACAAAAAAAAGTAGGAAAGGCTAGAGCAGGGAAGATAACTACACCTCATGGTGAAATAGAGACACCTGTATTTATGCCTGTTGGAACACAAGCAACAGTAAAAGCTATGACACCAGAGGAGCTAGAAGCAATAGGATCACAGATAATTCTTGGAAACACTTATCATTTGTATTTGAGACCAAGTGATGAGCTTGTAGCTAAATTTGGTGGATTACATAAATTTATGAATTGGAATAAACCAATATTAACTGACAGTGGAGGATTCCAAGTATTTAGTTTAGGTGCTTTGAGAAAAATAACAGAAGAGGGAGTAAAATTTAGTTCACATCTAGATGGTTCTAAACACTTTCTTACTCCTGAAAAATCAATAAATATTCAAAATAACTTAGGATCAGATATAGTTATGCTATTTGATGAGTGCCCACCAGGACTATCTTCAAGAGAGTATATAATACCCTCTATTGAAAGAACTACAAGATGGGCAAAAAGATGTATAGAAGCTCATAGAAGACCAGATGAGCAAGGGCTATTTGCAATTGTTCAAGGGGGAATATATGAGGATTTAAGAGATAAGAGCTTAAATGAATTAAGTGAAATGGACGAACATTTTTCAGGATATGCTATTGGTGGTTTAGCTGTAGGAGAACCAAGAGAGGATATGTATAGAATATTGGATTACATTGTAGAGAAGTGTCCAGAGGATAAGCCTAGATACTTGATGGGAGTAGGAGAGCCACTTGATATGTTAGAGGCTGTAGAGTCAGGAATAGATATGATGGATTGTGTACAGCCAACTAGAATAGGAAGACATGGTACTGTATTTACAAAATATGGAAGATTGGTAATAAAAAATGCTATGTACTCTGAAGATGATAGACCTTTAGATGAGGATTGTGATTGTTATGTATGTAGAAACTACAAGAGAGGATACATAAGACATCTATTTAAAGCAGAGGAGATTTTAGGGCAGAGACTTGCAACATACCATAACCTATATTTCCTATTAAAATTGATGAAAGATGCAAGAAAAGCGATTTTAGAGGATAGATTTACAGAGTTTAAAGAGGAATTTATAAAGAACTACAATATGGGAAAAAGTTCTGAATGGATAAAACCTAAAAAAATAGGAGAATAATTGAGATTAGAAGAGAAAACCTTGCTTTTAGAAATAAAGTAATGTTTTCTCTTTTTTTAAAATAAAACTTGACTTTTTTAGTAAGGTATAATATAATTTCAATGTCAATAATTTAGTAATACAAATAAATGGAGAAGTGAAAAATATGATGAGAGAAATAAAATTTGATTCAACAGAGATAATAAAAGAGACAGAAGAGTTTGTAAATAGCTTTAAATCTGTAATATTAGGAACAGTATCAAAAGATGGAGAGGTGGATGTTACATATGCACCACATCTAAAGATAGATGGAGAACACTATATATATATTAGTGAAATAGGAGATCACTATACAAATTTAACAGAGAATGAGCAAAAATTTGAGATTATGTTTTTACAAGAGGAGAAAGAAGCTCTTTCAGTAATTGCACGTAAGAGAGCTAGATTCAATGTAACAGCAGAATTCTTACCGAGAGATGAGAGATTTGAAGAGATAATGGATCTATTTGAAAAAAGTGTTGGAGAGACATTTAAAATAGTAAGAAAAATGGAGGACTTCCATTTAGTAAAATTAAATGTAGTTGATGGAAGATATGTAAAGGGATTTGGACAGGCATATCTACTAAAAAATGGAGTGGCAACACAGATTACTGGAGATAAAAAAACTCATAGATAATCACAAATAAAAGGAGAAAGATAATGAGAGAGAAAATAGCAGAGTTATTAGCAAAGGATGAAAAAATTTCGTTAGGAAAGATAGCACAAGAGTTAAATGTATCTCTAGTTGATATTTATAGAAACTCACCAAGTGTTAGAAAGTATCCAGTAGAAAAGAGAGAAGAGTTATTTGAAATTTTAAGAGGTTGGGATAAGGTTTTCTTACTAGTAGTAACACCTAACTTTGTTTTAGAGATAAAGGATAAATTTCCAAAAGGGTTCTATGCTCATGGATTTCTAAATTTTCATGACAATGATTCATCAATAGGTGGACATTTAAGTGTAGATAAGATAAAAGAGATATTCTTAGTGGAAGATATTATGTTTGGTAGAAAAAGTTGTTCTATAAAATTCTATGGAGAGGATGAAAAAGAGATCTTTGCAATCTATGTTCCTAGAGATGAAAAGAAAGAGCTAATAAAAGAGTATTTAGACTGTTTTTACTCATTAGCATAATTTAGGAAAAGGAAAATTTTAAGATGTATGCTTAGGATTTTCCTTTTTTATTTTTTTGAAGAAGATTGATAAAACTAAGTTTGAAGAGTATAATAGAGAGAGGTTAAAATAAAATATTGTTAGGGGTAGAAAAATGGGAAAAAATAAAAGAAATGGAATGGTAGCTTCAATAATTTTAGTGGTAGTAGCATTGGTGTGGGGAACGACATTTGCAGTGATAAAAGATACTTTGGGAGTAGTAAAACCGTACTCTTTAATGATGTTTAGATTCAGTTTTTCAGCTATACTTTTGAGTTTGTTATATTTTGGAAAAGTAAAAAATATGAAAAAAGTAGATCTTAAAAGAGGGGGAATAATAGGAATTTTTATGTTTTTAGCTTTTTATTTTATGATAATTAGTATAAGATTTACAACAGCTTCAAAGTTTTCCTTTATAATTGCTTCATATGTACTTATTGTTCCGTTTCTATCTTGGATAATAAATAAGAAAAAATTGGATAGATATACAATAGGCAGTGCAATAATAGCTACTGTTGGACTAGGTTTTTTAACAATTGAAAAAGGTGTGGACTTTAATATTTGGGATTTAGTAGCTGTGTGTTGCTCTTTCTTTTTTGCAACTCATATGGTAGCTATAGAGAAATATAGTGGTGACTCAGATCCTATAGCATTAACAATTCTTCAATTCATAGTAACTGCTATTCTCTTTATAGTTTTAACTGGGGTGACAGAGGGATATAATCTATCTATTCTGCCAGATATAAAATGGACTTTGGGTTATTTAGTTATAGTGAGTACAGTGATTCCTTTTGCTATACAGAATATAGTTCAAAAATATATATCTTCAACAAGAACAGCATTGATTTTAACTTTACAATCTGCTTTTGGATCTGTATTTGCTATATATTACTTAAATGAAAAAATGACAAAACAAGTAGGAATAGGGTGTCTTTTGATATTTGTAGCTATTATGATTCAAAATTTGAAGGGAAGGGAGTGAGAATAAAAAAACACTCCTTCATCCGAAAGAGTGTAATAAACAGATGGTGCCTAGAAATGGATTCGAACCATCGACCGT
>NZ_JBEFNA010000013.1 GCF_040199715.1 Fusobacterium sp. SYSU M8D902 | reverse complement strand
AAAAAAGCCAAAGAGATTAAAAAATCTCTTTAGCTAATTTTAAAACATATGGCTATTAAGTTTGCAACAGCCCCTTTATACTTTTATATTAGATATTATCAAAAATCAGAAAGTATAATTGTTTTATCTTTTTGACTTAGAGCTATCAAATCTTCACTAAATCCTTCTTTAGAAAATAGGATAAAATACTCTTTTCTACTATTGTTGTTCCAGTTTACTTTTTTACTCTTTTCTTTCAATGAAAATAAGACACTTAAACCTACTTTTTTATTACTCCACTTACATTCACCAAAAATTATATCTTTATCACCCAATGCAACAATATCAATCTCCTCATTATTGTTCCACCATCTTCCAAGTTTTTTTATAGGGAATGGAATTTGTAAATTACTGAATAAAGTTTCTCTAGCCAATTCCTCATATATTTTAGATACCCAAAGATTAAATTCATTTTTAATTTTATCTAGAGGATAGGTTAAATTTTCGATTTCTAAATAACTTTGATAAGGATAAACATAGCTAAACCAAAATTTTAAATAGTTATCTTTAATTTTATACAATCCTTTTTTACTATTTTCTAAATTTTCAGTAACAGGAACTTCCTTTTCTAATATATCTAAATCTATTAATTTAGTAATATAGGGTGTTATTCCATTTGAATTTAATTCAAGATTGGAGCAGATAGAAGATAGCTTAGTATTTCCTGAAGCTATAGAATTTAATATAGAAAAATATCTTGATAAATCATTAATCTCCTCTTGAAGTAAAAATTTTGGTTCTGAATACAGGAAGTTATCTTTATTAAAAATATTATTCTCTATATTCCACAGAGGAGATTCGGTTTTATCAAACTCTAAAATGTATTTTGGAATTCCACCAGTTATTGAGTAAAATTCAATACGTTCTTTTTTTGATTTATTTTCAAAAAAATCTTTATAGTATTCAAAAGTAATGGGTTGAAGCTTTATTTGAGCTGTTCTTCTTCCATAGAGAGGACTATCATAGGATAGAACCTCAGAATACATCATAGAAATTAAAGAACCGCACAGAATAACCATAATATTTTTATGACACATTTTTTCATCATATATTCTCTGAAATATAGAGGAAAACCCCTTATTTACAGAACATAGATATTGAAACTCATCTATAACTAGAATAAATTTTTCATCATCTCTAATTTTATTTATAAAATAGTCAAAAATTGTGTCCCAGTCATTAATTTCTATTTTTTTTAAAAATTCATCTTTAAAATATTCTGCTAATTGCTTTTTAAATCTACTAATTTGAAGTGATTCATTTTGTTTGTCAGCAAAAAAATAAAAAGCATTTTTATCTTTTATAAATTCTTTTATAAGTGTAGTTTTTCCCGTTCTTCTTCTTCCATATAAAACAACAAAACTTTTTTCTCGAGTATATTCTTTTTCTAAGGTAGCCATCTCTCTTTTTCTGTTAATAAATTTCATTTTATCACCTCGAAGAATTATATTTTACTATATTATACCACTTTAATAAATATAATTCAAATTATGATAATTTAAATTATCATAATTTAGATTATCTTTTTTACTGATTATAAAAATTTATCATTTTTTATTTTTATATAATTTTTTATACTAATTTATTTTTTTACATAAAAAAAATATATCAATATCAATTTTTTTTATTAATAACTTATAAAAAGTTAAGAATTTTTTAAAAAATATTAAAAAAGTAATATATAAAATTGATTTATTGTATTGATAAATTTGAAGTTATAAAGTATAATCATATAGACAAACTTTAAACAAGGGGGGTAACAATGAAGAAAAAATTTAATATGCCTGACACGTATGTGATAATATTTTTTGTTGTAATATTTGCAGCAATACTTACACATACAGTTCCAGTGGGGAAATTTCAGATGGAAAAGGTAACTTATATTACTGAGACAGGTGCAGAAAAAACAAAAGTAGTTCCAATTGCAGGAAGTTTTTCTTATGAGTTAAATGAACAAGGAAAGCCACTTGTAGAGGGAGTGAAGTTTTTTGAGCCTGGAGGAGAAGTTGGAGTTTCTAACTATGTATTTGAAGGGATTGTAAGCGGAGATAAATGGGGAACAGCTGTTGGAGTAATCGCCTTTATCATAATAACTGGAGGAGCTTTTGGAATTATCTTAAGAACAAAAGCTGTAGAAGCTGGATTATTCACTTTGATTAAAAAGACAAAGGGATCAGAATATCTCTTACTTCCAATTGTATTTTTCTTCTTTTCTTTAGGAGGAGCAGTATTTGGAATGGGAGAGGAAGCAATTCCATTTGCAATGGTATTAATACCAATAGTAATTGGAATGGGATATGATGCTATTACAGGAATATTAATAACTTATGTTTCAACTCAGATAGGGTTTGCAACTTCTTGGATGAATCCATTTAGTGTTGCAATAGCTCAAGGAGTAGCTGGAATACCTGTATTATCAGGAGCTGGATTTAGAATATTTATGTGGGTATTTTTTACAGGAATAGGAATAGCTTATACATTAAGTTATGCTAAAAAAGTAAAAGCAAATCCAGAAAGCTCTATTTCATATGCTTCAGATGCATATTATAGAGAGGAGTTCAAACTTTCAGAGCAACAGGATATGGAGTTTAAATTTGGTCATAAGTTAGTTCTTTTAGTTGTTGTATTAGGAATGGCTTGGATCATCTATGGAGTAGTTAAGTTTGGATATTTCTTACCTGAAATAGCAACTCAATTTGTAATAATGGGAGTAGCATCAGGAATAATAGGAGTTTTATTCAAGCTTGATAATATGTGTGTTAATGATATTGCTTCATCTTTTAGAAAAGGAGCAGAGGATTTAATAGGAGCTGCAATTGTTGTTGGTATGGCTAAAGGTATTGTATTAGTTTTAGGTGGTTCTGAAGCTGGAGAGCCAAGTGTTCTAAACACTATACTTAACTGGGTAGCTGAAGGTTTAAGTGGATTACCTGCTGCTTTCTGTGCTTGGGTAATGTATATATTCCAATCAATATTCAACTTCTTTGTTGTATCAGGATCAGGACAAGCTGCTTTAACTATGCCTATAATGGCACCATTATCTGATTTAGTTGGTGTACCTAGACAGGTTGCTGTTCTTGCTTTCCAACTTGGAGATGGATTTACAAATCTAATAGTTCCAACATCAGGAATTTTAATTGCCATATTAGGAATAGCAAAACTAGATTGGGTAATTTGGGCTAAGTTCCAAATTAAATTACAAGGAGCTTTATTCTTCTTAGGTTCTTTATTTGTTGTAGGTGGAGTTTTAATGAACTTACAGTAATTTATATTATATTTTAAGTGACCAATTGATAGTAGTGATATCTTTTGGTCACTCTTTATTTTAGGAGGTATAGTGCAACAATTTTTTTATATTTTATGTTATTTAAGTTTTCTTTTAATTTTGGGAGTTATTATTAAATCAAAATTTAAAATTTTTCAAGATCTATTTATTCCAGCATCAATTATTGGTGGAACAGTTGGTTTACTAATAGGTCCTGAAATTATGGGGAGAGTATTTAATATCTCTACTCCAGTAGTGTGGAGCAAAGAGATCTCTTTACTCCCAAGTTTATTGATCATTCCAGTAATTGCAAGTATTCCCTTAGGAATGAATCTAAAGATAAAAAATAGTAAGGGTGAGTTTAGAGATATTTTAACAACAGGATTCATTCTATTCATAGTCACATTTCTTCAATTGGGGATAGGGTATTTTGTAAATTTTGTCTATAAATATATATTAAATAAACCCCTATATGAGACTTTTGGTGCTGAATTAAATACAGGGTTTGCTGGTGGTCATGGAACAGCAGGAATGATAGGAAGAGTTTTGCAAGAGATGAATATGGGGTATTGGGAGACAGCTCAAGGAATAGCTACAACCACTGCTACTTTTGGACTTATAGGTGGAATTTTATTTGGAATAGTTTTAATTAATAGAGCATGTAAAAAAGGAGAAACAGCTATCTTAAAAAATCCAAGTGATATATCTTTAGAGTTGAAAAGAGGGTATTATACAGATATTTCAAAACAGAGCTCATTGGGAAGAGAGACTATGTTAGCATCATCAATTGATACTCTAGCTTTTCATATGGCACTTGTTTTCTCAGTGTGTGGTCTTGCTTATATAATTTTAAGCTTAGTGAAGAAATATAGGGTGCCAGTTCTTTCATCAATATCTATTTGGATATTTGCAATGTTATTAATGATGATTGTATGGCAGATTATAAAGAAATTAAATTTAGAGTGGTGCATAGACGTGAAGGTGAAGAGTAGAATATCAAGCTTATTTACAGAGTTTGCAATAGTGAGTGCCATAACTTCACTTCCTCTTAAAGCGGTATTTACATATTTTTATCCAATAATTATCATGGTAGTTTTGGGATTTTTAGGAACTTGGTATTGTATAAAATACTATTGTTATAGATGTTTCAAAAATAATTACCCATTTGAAAGAGCAATATCAATGGCAGGAACTAGTTTTGGAGTATTTTTTACAGGTATGTTACTTTTGAAAATCTGTGATCCAGAGTTTAAGTCACCAGTATTGGGAGATTACTCTTTAGGATTCTCTTTAACAGCATTAGTTGGACCATTTATGATCATATATTCGATAACTTTGAGTTCACTATATAATCCAGTGATACCAGTGATACTCCATACCATATTAATTATAGTTTTCTCACTTGTAATTTATAATATAAATAGAAAAAAATAATCTGATTTTTATATTGACAGTAAAAAATTATTTTTATATTATATAGTAATAAATATAGTACTCTATGTAAATATTAATAATTTTGGAGGGAGAAAATGTATAAAAAGAAAGATGTTATTATAACGGGTTTTGCTCTTTTTGCTATGCTTTTTGGTGCTGGAAATCTTATTTTTCCACCTATGGTAGGATTTATCAATGGAGATAAATGGGCTCTAGCAACAATAGGATTTATATTGACAGGAGCTGGATTTCCACTTTTAGCTATATTTACTTCAGCTTTTGCTGGAAAGGATTTAGATAGCTTTGCTAAGAGGGTATCACCTAAATTTAGTAAGTTTTTTAATGTGGCTTTGATACTTGCTATAGGTCCATTGTTAGCCTTACCTAGAACAGGAGCTACAGCCTTTGAGATGATTTTTTCAAAGGGTGGTAGTAACTATAACATGTATAAAATTATCTTTATTGTTGTTTTCTTTGGGGTATCACTTTTATTCTCTTTGAAATCTAGTAAGGTAGTGGATAGAGTTGGAGCTATATTGACACCGATATTATTAGCAGTACTTGCAATAATAATATTTAAAGGGGTATTTTTTCCTATTGGAAACTCTATTACAACTGTAAAAGAGTTAGCACCATTTAAATATGGATTTTTAAATGGCTATCAAACAATGGATACATTGGCAGCTATTGTTTTTTCAGATATTATTTTAAAATCAATTAGAAAGGATAAGAACCTTTCACCTAAGCAAGAGTTTTCATTTTTATTACAAACGAGTTTAATTGCTATTGGGGGATTGGCTATTGTCTATGGTGGTTTGAGTTTTATAGGAAGTACAATAACAGATGAGGCATTGAAAGGTGCTGGAAGTGTTGAGCTACTAACTTCAATAGTGAAAACTTTATTGGGAAATAGTGGAAAAATAATTTTAGCAATCTGTGTTACAGGAGCTTGTATAACAACAGCAATTGGATTAACTGCTACTGTGGCTGATTATTTTAGTGAACTTACAAAGATATCATATGAGAAATTAGCAGTGATCACTACTGTTATAAGTATTATCTTTGCAATGTTTGGAGTGGATATAATAATAAAACTAGCTGTTCCTGTGTTAGTTTTTCTATATCCGATTGCGATAGCTTTGATATTTTTGAATATATTTAAAAATAATATAAAAAATGACAATATTTTTCTTGGAACAGTTATTGGAGCTGGAGTTATAAGTGGTTATGAAGCTTTACAAGCTATGGGATATAGTATAGAATTATTTGATAAAGTATATTCAGTAATTCCATTGACATCTTTAGGATTAGCTTGGGTATTACCAGCAATATTAGGAGGAGTAATTTTTAAGTTTATTCCTAAAAAATAGAGTGATTAGAAAAAATTATTAATTCAAGACAATAATAAAAAGAGCAGGTTGGTACTTGCTCTTTTTAGCTAATTATTTATCTAATTCAGCTTTTAATCTATTCAACTCATTTTCATCATTAAAACCAATATGAAATATTTGAGTAGCTCCAGCTATTTTTAACCACTCTTCACACATCTTAATATTTTGACCCTTATCAATTTTGGTGATTACCCCAATTATTTTTTTGCCCATAAACATATTGGAGATATTAGGAGGAAACATTGTTTGAGTGTCCTCTGAACTCTGAACAAAGATGACCTTTTCAACATTCATAGAGCTTACAAGTAGATTTCTAAGCATCATCTTGTTCTCAAGATACTCACCAGGAGTATCAATATATCTATCATCATAGGATATCATCTGAGTTTTTGAGTATTTAACTTCACTACCTTTTAATCTTTGTATGAGAGTAGTCTTACCACTTCCTGTTTTTCCCACTAGCATTATCTTCATACTATGACCTCGTACACTCACAAATTGAGAATTTTAAAGTGTTTTCTAAAAAATTTAAAACACTGTTAATAGATGTTTCAACACTTGAGACCTTACCATTAATAACAAGTGTCCCACTGAATCTATCCAAGAATCCGATCTCTATTTCTCCTGCTTTAGTAGCAATATCAGCCCCTATGATTGCAGCTTCTCCAGGTGTGATTGTAAGTATTCCAATAGCTTGAGTTGTTTCAATATTTAGCCCCAATTTGTTACAGATATCTTTATCTGGATGTGCAATAATATGTGCAAGTGTTATCTGCTTTCCTGGTACATATTCCTGTATAACCCTATTTTTTTCCAAATTTACTCCCCCTTACTATATTTATCAACTATCTCCTTCTGATAATTTTTTGATATTCTCATCATATTTGTAATTAGATCTACATAGTATTTTTCATATTTTTTTTCCTCAATGAGTTTTTTATTTCTTTTAATAACCTCATTTTCTCTGGAAGAATCTAAAATATCTAAGTTGTTTTCAATTTTGAAATTAATAACCTCTTCAACAGCTTTCATTCTCTCTTCAAAAAGCTTAGCAATCTCTTTATCTACCCTATTTATCTCTATTCTAGCTAATTCTAATCTATTCATATATCTCTCCTTTTTTTAATTATACCACTATTATTTAATAAAAAAAAGTTGTAAAATATAATAAAATTTTAAATTAAGGAGAATGAGATGAAAGTTAAAATATATCCGTCTAAAGCTGAAGGAGATATAAAGCTCCCACCCTCTAAAAGTATGGCTCATAGAGCGATAATATGTGCAACTTTAGCTAGAGGAAAAAGTAAAATAGAAAATATAGCATATTCAGAGGATATTTTAGCAACTATTGCAGGAATGAGAAAATTGGGAGCAAATATCTCTGAGATGGAAGACAGTCTGATAGTAGAGGGGATTGAGGATTTTTCAAGATTTAATGATAATAAAATTGATTGTAATGAGTCTGGCTCTACACTGAGGTTTTTTATACCTATCTTCTCTCTCACTGGAAAAAATATAGAGTTCTATGGGAGAAATAGATTATTAAAAAGACCACAGAAGATATATGAAAAAATATTTAAGGATCAGGGGTTAGTATTTGAGCAAGATGACGAGAAGATTGTAATAGATGGAAGTTTAAAGTCAGGAGAGTATGTAGTAGATGGAAATATCAGCTCACAATTTATAAGTGGACTACTATTTACACTTCCTTTACTCAATGGAGATTCAATAATAAAAATCAATCCTCCATTTGAATCAAAATCATATATGGATTTAACAATTGATATGCTTAAAACTTTTGGTGTAGAGGTTGAATATAGAGATGAACTAGAGATCTACATCAAGGGAAATCAAAAATATAGAGCAACTGATTATAGAGTTGAGGGAGATTATTCACAACTTGGATTTTTTGCAGTGTTGGGAGCTTTGAATAATGATATAGTTTGTAAAGGGTTGAAGTTAGACTCAAAACAGGGAGATCGAGAGATTGTAAATATCATAAAAAGAGCAGGGTTAAAAGTTGAAGAGCAAGAAGATGGATATAAATTTTATAGTGGAACTCCTAAGGAGATGGATATAGATTTAGAGAATTGTCCAGATCTTGGCCCTATTTTAACAGTTTTGTTAGCTTATGGAGAGGGAAAATCTAAAATTTATAATGCTCAAAGATTGAGACTAAAAGAGAGTGATAGAATTGAAGCTATGGAGATTGAATTAAAAAAAATGGGTGTTGAGATCACCTCTGATGAAAGTAGTATAACTATTGTTGGAAAGAGTAATTATAACTCTTGTATAGATGCTTTTGGACACAAAGATCATAGAATTGTAATGAGTTTGGCTGTGATGGCTACTCTCTTAGATAAACCTCTTACTATTGAAGGAGCAGAGGCTATTAATAAATCTTATCCTAAATTTTTTGAAGATTTATCAAGCTTAGGAATAAAAATAGAGTATTTATAAAAAAAGAAGTTGATTAGCTAGAGTGTATCTCACTAAGTTAATCTAACTTCTTTTTTATTATCTGGTATATTTTTTATAGTTGTTTTTACCACATTTTTTTATTTCATACAGAGCTAAATCTGCTCGTGTATATAACTCCTCAAATGTTGAACCATCATCAGGAGATATAGAAAAGCCAATAGAACCGCTGATTTTAACAGTTACACTCTCTTTTTTATACACCTTTTCAACAGCTAGTTTCAAGCACTCTATATATTTTTCAGCAGCTTCATAATTCTCTACTCCATTTAAGAAAATTACAAATTCATCCCCACCTAAACGTCCAATAATATCATTAGGTCTGAACTTATTTTTCAAAATTTGAGCTATTTCAATTAAAACTTTATCTCCATAGCTATGACCAAATTTATCATTTATCTCTTTGAAATTATCTAAGTCCAAGATAATAAATACCTTTTTCAAATCATTATGATTTTTAATTTGTAAAGTTTCTTCGATTTTATTTCTCAAAGTGATAGAGTTATAAAGTCCTGTTAATCCATCTTTTTCAGCTCTATTTTTTAGTTCTAATTCTCTTTTTTTCTTCTGATCAATATCTTTAACAACAAATAGGATTTTATTATTATCATTTGAACTTATTTTGTAAATAATACAAGATACCCATTGCTCTACTTTTTTATTTTCAACTAAAAACTCTAATTTCAATAGATCATTACCCTCAGTAAAAATATGATTTAAATTTTCAAGAGAAAATTTTTCAATAACATAGTCTAAGTATTGATCTTTAATTTTTAGTAAAAAATCATTCCTTATAAATTCAGATAACTTTAATTTTACATTTTTTCCATTTAATTCAAAGACAGTATCAGTACATAGATCAGCTTTTGCATAAAAAATGGCATTTTTTATCAATTTTTCATAGATTTCTAATTTTTTCTCATGCTCAGATTCTCTAAGTTTTTCTTGTGTGATATTTTCGATTATTCCAACTATATCATCAAAGTTATTTTTCTTATCACTAAATTTATTATAAATAGAGATTCTACTCCACTCCTCTTTATTGTTAACAATTGTTTTTATCTCTATAAAATTTTGATCATGCTCATCACAGAACAGTTTTCTTAGATTTTTAATACTATCTTGATCAACTATATTTGAACTTATTAAACTTTCTGGAAAATTATTTATAACTTTATCAGAACTTAAATCTTTTAAAAAAAAGTTATCAAAAAGATTTGTCTTTATAGATAGAGTTTTAGTGTTACTATCATAGGAGAATACTGTTTTTTGTGAGTGTTCAGCCACTTTACAGATTATCTCCATATTATCTTCAGCTTTTTTATTAGCCTCTTTAGTTTCATTGTTAATTCTTCTAAAGTAGATACAGATAATGAGTATCATAAGAGCAAAACAACTTCCTGTAATTAACTCCTCTTTTAAAACTAAACGATTGATCTTATCTATATAGCTAGTAACCTCTTTATCACTAGTTTCACTTACTAAATAACCATTTAAGTTTTCAAAAGGAAAGGAGTGTCCATAATAGGTTGCTCCATTTTTTTGATATTTATATCCTAAAGATCTATTTTCTCTAAAAGCTCTTTTCATCTCTGAAATATAGTATTTGTTAATTTTGATGCTTTCCAAATATTTCCAGAAAGTAAATTTATTTTTAAAAAACTCATTATTACTGATGTAATTTCCTTCAGAATCTAAAAGAAACATTGTAGTTTTATCATCATTTTTTAGTCTGATATTGGTTATTTTTTCAATGGAGTCAAAGTAGAAAGCTCCAAAAACAATACCTTTAATTTTTTTATTTTTATCATAAAGTGGATATGAAAAAATTTGTGTATACTTATCTTTAAATACCTTTGATTTGAAGATATTAGAGATTCCAAGTTTTCCAAGAGAACTCTTTTTAAAATAATCTCTATCAGATAGATTGAAAGAATCTCCAAAACTATTGTATCCATTTCCATTTTCATCAACAACACCAACAACATTAAAGTAGCTAAGCTCTTGAGTATAGGTTAAAATATCTTTTACAATAGGAGTATGAATATTTTCATATTTTCCAATCATTTTACTCATTTTACTCAAATCTTTAATCATTTCATCAACTAGAAGTTTAGCATTCAAAGTGGAATAATGAGTGGTTTTATCGAGGTTTTCTCTAAATCTTTTGATCTCCTCGTTCTTTATTGTAGATTGTAAAGAGATAAAAGATGAGATAACTATACAAATTAATAATAAAATTATACCTATAAAAGTTCTATCTTTGATTAAAAATTTTTTCATATTCAGCTCCAAAATTATCTTTTAATTGAAATCATATAAATTGTAACAAATTCAATATAAATAATCAAGGAATAAATGAATAGTTTTAATACGATTCATATTAAAGTGAAAAATAACTGGTGTTATTTCAAAATAAGTCCTTCGTCCATAACAAAATTAGGTACAATCTCAATCTCTAACTCTGCAAGACTAGCTCTTACCAATGTAACCTTATATTTATCTCCGATACTATAGAATTTTCCAGTATCAGTATCTCTCATAACATACTCTCTATCATCAAATTCATAATAGTGTTTAGCAGCAACAACATCCCAGAAACACTCAATATGATCCTCAGTTTCAAAGAATACTCTCTTATTACTAAAACCAACTATTGTAGCTTCATACTCTTCACCAACTCTATCCATCATATACTCAACAAGTTTTATTTTTACACTTTCATCTTCAACTTTCATAGCTGCTCTCTCTGTTTTTGAGATATGTGAGCAAGTAACAGGTAGCTCTTCCATATTTTTGATTATAGATTTTTTATTTGGATAACCATGTAAAACAGAGTTTAAAATTCTATGAACAGTAAGGTCAGCATATCTTCTAATTGGAGAAGTAAAGTGTGTATAATAACCAGAAGCAAGACCGAAGTGTCCAAAGTTTTCAACTGTATATTTAGCTTGTTTAAGTGCCATCAATATCATCTTATGTACAAGAAGATTTATTCCTCTCTCTTTTGAGTCCTCTATTATTTTTTGGAATTGTTTAGGGTGTATCTCTTCAAGTGAGTGTATTCTATATTTAAATTTAGCAAGAGTTTCATTTAAGTTTTTAATTCTTTCCATATCAGGTTTTTCATGAGTTCTATATACTGAAGGTATCTCTAACCAGAATAGTTTCTCTGCAACAGTTTCATTAGCAGCTATCATAAAATCTTCAATTATTCTTTCAGACTCCCCTCTATCTCTACTTTTTATATATTCTACCTTTTTATTTTCATCAAGGACAAGTTTAATTTCAGGTATATCAAAATCAATACTTCCTCTTTTGTATTTCATCTCTCTAATAATTTTAGAAAGTTCCAACATATCCATAACCATATCTTTGATAGGTGCATACTCTTTTAATATCTCTTCATCTCCAGCAATAATCTTGTTAACATTTGTATAAGTCATTCTGTAAGCAGTTTTTATAACAGATTTATAAGTGTCAGAGTCCACTACTTTTCCCTTGCTATCAATTTCCATTTCACAAGTAAATGTAAGTTTGTCCTCATTAGGATTTAGAGAACAGATACCATTGGAGATCTCTTTTGGAAACATAGGGAGAACTCTATCTACTAGATATACTGAGTTACCTCTTTTGTATGCCTCTCTATCTAGAGCTGATCCTTCAGGAATATAGTGTGAAACATCAGCAATACTAACGATCAATTTGTAGTTACCATTTTTTAATTTTTTTACATATACAGCATCATCTAAATCTTTAGCATCATCACCATCTATTGTAATAATAGGTAGATCTCTCAAATCTCTTCTTCCATCTAACTCTTTTTTAGTAATTTCAGTAGGTATTTTTTTAGCCTCTTCCATAACATCTTTAGGGAAAGTTTCAGACATACCCTCTCTGATAATTAGAGCCTCAATCATGTTATCAGTGTTATATGGATCTCCAAGTATCTCAACAATCTCTCCTTCCGGTTTTCTTTCAGCATCACCCCAGAAAGTTATCTTAACAACAACCAATTGATTATGTTGTGCATTTTTCATTCTGATAGCTGGGATATAGATATCTCTACCAAAAGAGTGAGTAGGAGTAACAAATCCGAAATTTTTATTTTTTTGAAAGATACCAATAACAATATCTTTATCCCTGTTGATAATTCTAACTACTTCTCCCTCTTTTTTCCTATCTCCATTCATACCAGCAGTAAGTTTTACAAATACTGTATCTCCATCAAGAGCTCCATTAAATCCGCTTTTAGGGATAAAAATTCCCTCATCTTCAGTATCTACAAAGGCAAATCTATCTTTTATAATACTGAATACTCCCTTTATATACCCTTGAGTTTCAGGAAGATTATACTTACCTCTATTGTTTTTAATAAGCTCTCCTTCAGTTACCCAATTATCAATTATCTCTCTATTCTCTTTTTTGAATTTAGGAGACCAACCTAATAATTTTGTAATCTCATCTAATTTTAATCCCTTTCCCTTAGTATTTTTAAATATCTCTTTTAATTTTTCTAATTCTTTTTCAATTTTCATATTTTACCTCCATTCAAACTATCTTCAAGCCACTCTTTCATCTCAAGAGTATTCCTATGTATCTTTCCACCAGTACTTTGAAGATAGGTAATTTTTCTCTCAATTTCAAATATAATTCCCTGATCTAAATTTGTATCAGTAACCCTTCTAATCTCATCTACTCCAGGATAGACTCTATTTTTTTCAATTCCATCAGCTATATATATTATTCTTCCAACTAGAGATAATCCTTTTTTACCAATAGTATGGTATTTAATAGCAGAGAGAATCTCTTCATCAGTGATATTAAGCTCATCTTTAGCAATAAGATAACCAACAAAACCGTGGAGTATCTCAGAGATTCTCATATCCTCTTCAGATAATTCATCACTAAAATTAGCTTTACAAATCTCTTCCATTCTATTTATGTCCATACTTTTGGCTATATCATGTAAAATAGCAGCTACTCTTACCTTAGTTTCATCTACACCATATTTTTTACTAAGTTCAACTGCTTTTTCTTCAACACCTAAGGTATGTATATATCTTTTTTCTGTAACTCTTTCTTTTACTATTGTTCTTAAATTTTCTAGCATCTCTCCTCCTATAAAAAAAGGCAGATAAATATTTCAGATTTTACTTATCTAAGTACTCATTATAATTATACCATATTTAGATAAGTATTCCTTTAATTTTAACCTGACATTTACCTGCTTGTTAATTTTAAATATTTGTATTTCTAGTATATGTATTAGCAAAAACTCCTGTTTCTTCTCTTCCATTTACTAGAATCTTAACTTTTCTTATATTTCCTAATTCTGTAATACTATTAACTATTGAGTAGATAGATAGTAAATTTTTTCTGTTCTCTGTTTTCAATTCAGATATATTAGATATATCTAAAAATACAGTGTCACCCTTTATATAGATATTATCAATTTCAACTTTTTCACTAGTCAAAACTTTAAGTTCTTGTAAATTTTTTAAGTTTATTTCAGCTATACTTTTTATCTTATCTCTTAATTTTGGAGATAGGGGGATATCCTCTTGATGAGTAGCTAATTTATTATTATTAGTCACTGTATAGATAGTTACTTTTTCAAAATTTTGTTTCTCATTTAGATTATCATTTTTCTCAATAGGATTGATTGTATGAATCTTCTTACTAGAACTTTTTAATTGATAGTAAGTAAGACCACTACAAAGTACCAAGCCCCATATTATTCCAAGTACAACTATTATTTTTTTATTCAATCTTTCACCTCACATTAATAGAAATTTTCTCTTACCATTTTAGCAATCTCTTGAGCCATTCTCTTTTGAGCTGTAGGACTTGTTAGTTTTTTAATATCAGCATTGTTGTTAATAAATCCTAGCTCTACAAGAACACCAGGTCCATTAAATCCTCTAAGTACAGCAAAGTTAGCTCCATGTATTCCTCTATCTCTCATACCCATAGCCTTAGCTAGAGCAGCTGAAGTTTTTCTTGCAAATCCAATAGAGATCTCCTGATTTTTCTTATAGGCAAGTTCACCCATTATCTGTACAATGTTACTTGTTTTCTCTCCATATTTATCACCAACACTATTTTCAAAAGCAGCTATTCTTTCAGCATAAGGTGATGATTTTTTAGAGAAATAGAATACTTCAACTCCAGATAGAGTATTTTTGATAGCAGAGTTGACATGGACACTTACAAACATATTTGCCTTAGCTTTGTTAGCTATTCTAGGTCTATTTCCCAAAGTTACAAATACATCACTATCTCTTGTCATAACCACATTAAAATCTTTTTGAAGTTCATCTCTTAAATATTTTGCTACAGAAAGAGCTATTGTCTTTTCATAATATTTTTTATAACCAACTGCTCCAGAGTCTTTACCACCGTGACCAGCATCAATAGCTATAGTATACTGTTTTTTACCACTCTTATCATTGAATGAAAGAATAAAATCATTGCCACTAAAAGATGTTGAATAGGATATATTTTTATTTAATTTAATAAAAAATCCAACAGATCCATCATAATTAACAGTTGAAAAATCCTCCACATATTTTGAAGTATAGTTTTTATCATTTAATTTTGTAGACATATTGCTTCCTGGAAACTCAAGGAAAATCAATCTATTATAGGAATCATAACTTATTTGGTAGGCTGGTTTTGCACTCCCTGAGAATAGAAAAGAGAGTTTACTTCCCTTTTCATTTACTGAACTGATAGTTCCTGCCAAACAAAAATTTCCTAAAATCAAAAATAGTATTAATAATTTTTTCATTTATCTCTCCATATCATTAAGAAAAAAGAGGGTAAAGTAATTATCTCACCCTCTGTCTATCCAATTATTGTAAAACTGTAGAAATTGCAGATTTTCTGAAAGTTAATTTAACTCCTTTATCCACTCTTATTTCAACATAATCTCCTAATACAGAAACTACTGTTCCTTTTATTCCACCAATAGTTAAAACTTCTGTACCCTCTTTAATTGAATCTAACATTTCCTGTTGTTTTTTCTGTTTTTTCTTGTTTGGTTGTATTAATAGGAAATAAAATACAGCAATCCAAATAACAAAAGTTATGACCATACCACTGTATTTACCAAATAATTGTTCCATTTGTGATCCCCCTATAAAAGTTATTTTTCCTTAAGTATAGCACAAAATATCTTATTTTTCAAATTATTTAAAAAAAGACTTAACTTTATCTAACCAAGTTTTGTGCTTTTTATAATTCTTGTCTTTTAAACTCTCTTCAAAGGCTCTCAATAGCTTTTGTTGGTTTTCGTTTAGATCTATTGGAGTCTCTACAACAACTTGTATGATCTCATCTCCTACCATAGATCCTCTCAATGCTTGTATTCCCTCTCCTCTCATTCTGAACATCTTACCAGTTTGAGTTCCAGCAGGGATTTTCATATTTTTCTTACCTTTTAGAGTAGGGATCTCAACCTCTCCACCTAGAGCAGCAGTTGTGAATTTGATAGGGATTTCACAATAGATATCCATACCTCTTCTTTCAAAAATAGCGTGATCTTTTACCCTGATTACAATGTAAAGATCTCCATTTGGACCACCGTTTTCACTAGCTTCTCCCATACCATCAAGTCTAAGTTTTTGTCCATCTTCTATTCCAGCAGGAATTTTTATTTTTTTCTCAATTGTCTCTTTTGTAATACCTGTTCCACCACAAGTTTTACATTTCTTTTCAGGAATTTCTCCCTTACCATGACATTCACTACATTCAGACTGACTGACCATGTTACCTAAGATAGTTCTTTGAGTAACCTCAACATATCCTCTACCATTACACTTAGGACAAGTTTTCATAGAACTTCCAGTTTCAGCACCTGAACCATTACAGCTAGGACATTTTCCATTTCTCTTATATTTTATAGTTTTTTCTACACCAGTAGCAGCTTCTTCTAGAGTAATCTCAACTTGGTATCTCAGATCTCTACCAGGTTCTACATAACTTCTTCTAGACGAACCACCGAATCCGCCACCAAATCCACCGAATCCAGCTCCGCCACCACCAAAGAATGAACTGAATATATCTTCAAATCCACCAGCTCCGCCGAATCCACCGAATCCGCCACCAAATCCACCAGCTCCTTGTTCAAAAGCTGCATGTCCAAATTGATCATATTGAGCTTTCTTTTGACTATCAGATAACACTTGATATGCTTCGTTAACTTCTTTGAATTTATCTTCAGCATCTTTTTTCTCTTTATCACTTGCATTACTGAATTTATCAGGGTGGTATTTCATGGCTGCTTTTCTATATGCTTTTTTTATCTCATCATCTGAAGCTCCTTTAGATATACCAAGAACTTCATAATAATCTCTTTTTTCTGCCATTTAATATTCTCTCCTTCTAAAATTTTAATATATACCCAACTATTATATCATAATTTTTTTAATTAAAGAATTTCTATTTCAATATTTCTTGTAAAATTCTCTTTACCTTCAAGTACTTCAATACCTTGCTTATCTTCTATGTTACCATTTGAGTTTGCATAGTCAGTTATTCCACACCAAGGCTCTAAACAAACATATTCAGCACCTGGGACATTCCAGAAAGCCATATATTTGAATCCTTCATAAGAGAAGCTCATATTGTAACCATTTTTATCATTTTTTATATTTACCCTATATGAATTAGGATTTTCAATAACAAGGGCATCATTTTTAAAAGTCTCTTTAGCTAATGGGATTTTCTTTCCATCAAATACTTTTTTAGTAAGTTCAGGGTTAACAAAACCACCTTCTAATACTTTAACCTCTCCGCTCTCCTCTTTTTCAAATTCAATATAATAATCAGAGTAATCAATATTTTCAGAGATAGGAGTTGCAAATGCAGGATGAGCTCCTAGTGAAAAGTACATTTTTTTGTCATCTAAGTTTTCAACTCTATACTCTAATCTCAATTTTTTTCCAACTAGTACATATTTTAAATAAAGTTTAAAATTGAAAGGATAAGATTTTTTAGTAGTTTCATTTCCTTCAAATAGAAATTCCACTGAATTTTCATCTTGAGAATTAATAGTAAATTCATAATCTCTTGCAAACCCATGTCTAGTAGTTATACTATACTTTTCTCCATTATAAAAGTATCTATTCTCTTTTAATGCTCCCACAAATGGAAATAGTATAGGTGAACATTTAGCCCAAAATTTAGGGTCTTTCTGCCACATATATTCTCTATTAGTTTTTAAATCTCTTAATCCTATTAACTCAGCTCCAAAACTCTCTACTCTAACTTCAAGTAGCCCATTATTTAATTTTATCTCCATAATTTACTCTCCCATTATCTCTTAAATTTAAGATAAGGGAAGAGGGGCTTCCCCCATCTTCCCTTTTAATATATCTATCTTTTAACTATATATTAGTCTACTACTTCAGCTTCAGCTACATCATCATCAGCTTTTTTAGTTTCTTGTCCAGCTCCTGCTTGACCTGCTTGTGCCTTAGCTTGAGCTTCTTTATAGATCTCTTCAGCAAATTTGTGTGCTACTTGAGATAGGTGTTCCATAGCTTTATCGATAGCCTCTTTATCTTCACCATCTTTTACTTTTTTAAGCTCTTCTATAGCAGCTTCAATATCTTTTTTCTCTTGCTCAGTTGCTTTATCTCCATACTCTTTTAATGATTTTTCAGTAGAAGAGATTAACATATCTGCTTTGTTTCTAGTTTCAACTAACTCTTTGAATTTTCTATCTTCAGCTTCATTAGCTTCAGCTTCTTTAGTCATTCTATCAATATCTTCTTTAGATAGGTTGCTTGATCCAGAGATAGTTACAGTATTTTGTTTTCCTGTTCCTAAGTCTTTAGCTGATACGTGAACGATTCCGTTAGCATCTATATCAAAAGTTACTTCAATTTGAGGTACACCTCTTGGAGCTGCAGGAATTCCTTCTAGGTTGAATTCTCCTAATTTATGGTTGTCAGCAGCTTTAGCTCTTTCACCTTGTAATACAGTGATTGTAACAGCTGGTTGGTTATCTACTGCTGTAGAATAAACTTGTGATTTTTTAACAGGAATAGTTGTATTTTTCTCTATCATCTTAGTAAATACTCCACCAAGAGTTTCGATTCCTAATGATAATGGAGTTACGTCTAGTAGTAACACGTCTTTAACGTCTCCCATTAATACTCCACCTTGAATAGCAGCTCCTGAAGCAACTACTTCATCTGGGTTGATTCCTTTGTTAGGTTTTTTACCGAAGAATGATTCTACCCACTCTTGAACAGCTGGTATTCTTGTAGATCCTCCTACTAATAAGATCTCATCAATTTCGTTTGGTGATAATTTAGCATCTGCAAGAGCTGTTTTTGTAGGTCCTTGAGTTGCTTCAACTAAGTGTCTAGTTAAATCATTAAATTTAGCTCTTGTTAACTTCATCTCTAAGTGTTTAGGTCCTGTAGCATCCATAGTGATGAATGGTAAAGAGATTGAAGTTTCCATCATTGATGATAACTCTTTTTTAGCTTTTTCAGCAGCATCTTTTAATCTTTGGTAAGCCATTTTATCATTAGATAAATCTATTCCAGTTTCTTTTTTGAATTCACTTGTTAACCATTCGATAATAGTATCGTCAAAGTTATCTCCACCTAAGTGGTTGTTTCCAGCAGTTGCCATAACTTCTATTACACCATCAGCAATTTCAAGAACTGATACGTCAAAAGTTCCTCCTCCTAAGTCAAATACAAGAACTTTTTCCTCTTTTTTCTTCTCTAATCCATATGCTAATGCAGCAGCAGTTGGTTCGTTTATAATTCTTTTTACATCTAATCCAGCTATTGCTCCAGCATCTTTAGTAGCTTGTCTTTGAGAGTCAGTGAAATATGCAGGAACTGTGATAACAGCTTCTTTAATTTCTTCTCCTAAGTAAGCTTCAGCATCTTTTTTTAATTTTTTTAATGTCATAGCAGAAATCTCTTGTGGAGTGTATTTTTTTCCAAATATTTCTACTTTATAATCAGATCCCATATGAGTTTTGATTGAACTTACAGTTGAAGTAGGGTTAGTAATAGCTTGTCTTTTTGCAATCTCTCCTACAATGATCTCTCCATTTTCTTTTATATTTACTACTGATGGAGTAGTTCTTGCTCCTTCTGAGTTAGGGATAACAGTTACGTTACCTCCCTCCATTATTGATACACAAGAGTTTGTTGTTCCTAAGTCAATACCGATTATTTTACTCATTTTAAAACCTCCTAAAATACTCTTAATTCTATATTTAAATTTTTTATATACTCAATTATTAATTATCCTCTTTTACAAACTTTAACCATAGATGGTCTAATTACTTTACCTTTCATTGTATAACCTTTTTGAAGTTCTAAGATGATGTGATCATCTTCAAACTCTTGATTATCTTCAACCATAACTGGATGATGATAAACAGGATCATATTTTCCTTCAGCAGTTATAGGCTCTACACCTTCGCTCTCCATAATTCCCTTTAATTGACCAAGTATCATATCAACACCTTTTACTAGTCCATCAAAGTCTTTAGTAGCTTCAGAAGCAGAGATAGCTCTTTCTAAGTTATCCAATCCATCTAAAAGTTTAGTTACTATCTTTTCAGAAGCGAATTTTCTAAGCTCTTCCATCTCTTTTTCTTTTCTCTTGGTAAAGTTTTGGAATTCAGCTTGTTTTCTTAAGTATGATTGTTTCCAATCCTCAACTTCAGCTTTTAATTTTCCAATCTCTTCATCCTTAAGAGATAGAATATCCTCAGATTTGCACTCTTCTACTTTATCTTCATCTTTACAAGTACAGTTGCAATCTGGTTCACAACCACACTCTTTTTTCTCTTTTATCTCTTCAGCTTTGTTATCTTTCTTTTTAAACATCTGTTTCTTCCTTTCTTTCAATCTGATTTTTATTTATTATCTTATTTACCTCTTGAGTTACATATTTAATTAATCCCATTGTTTTTGAATAAGCCATTCTTTTTGGACCGATTACTCCAATAACACCTTGAGAATCACCTATATTATAAGTTGAATACACAAAGCTGTAATCTTCTAATCCTTTAATTCCAAGCTCATCACCAAAAACTACCTCCACTCTTCCATTTGTAGATTTTTTGGTATTAATTATATGTTCAAATATTCCTCTTATATCTCTTCTATGATGGAATAGCTCCAATGCCTCAGAAACCTCATTTACATGTTTATCTCTAAAAATGCTTGGAACATTATTAATAAATAGTTTTCCCTCATCTTCGTAATGTTCAGCTACATCTGTAATGATCTCATTTTTTCCTAAGATGTAGTTTTCAATATCAACTAGACTTAGATCTTCCAATAAAACTCTTTTATTTAACTCATGAGCAATATTAGCTAACTCCTCTCTACTAATAGGAGAAGTAAGTACTAATTTCTTAGTTTTTACAGATCTATTATCTAAAACAATAATTACTACAACCATGAAATCATCAATATGTACCAACTCAACTTTTTTAACTCTTTCCATTACTACAGCTGGTTCCATAGCGATTCCAGCATATGTAGTTAGTTTTGATAATAATGAAGAAGTTTGCTGTAAAAGCATATCTAATTCATTTACACGATTTTCATACGCTAACTCAATATTTTCTTTCTCTTGTTTAGTTAATTTTTCTACTTTTAAAAGTTCTTCAAGATAATATTTATAACCTTTGTCAGTAGGAATTCTTCCAGAAGAAGTATGTGTTTTTGCTATAAATCCCATATCTTCCAAATCAGCCATTACATTTCTAATAGTTGCTGATGAAAGATCTATTCCATATTTTTTTACCAATGTCCTAGAGCCTATAGTATCTCCGAAAGTGAGATAATAATTCACTATAGCATTTAATACTAACTTTTCTCTATCTGTTATAGACATTTTAACCACCTTTTTGTTAGCACTCACTATTTAAGAGTGCTAATTCTTATACAGTAAATATATAATATTTTTTCTTTTTTGTCAATAGTTTTTTATAAAAACCTTTATTTATGATAATTTGCAGATTTATTTATATATTTTTAGAAAAAAAAGTACGTTTTAAGTATAAAATAGCATAAAATAGTATTTTAAAATTTAAAATATTAAAGTATTATAAAGTTATAAAGATATAAAGGGGGTATATATGATGAAAAAATTATTTCTATTTATTTTAAGTTTAATAATGTCTATATTCTTTATTGGTTGCGGTGGAGAGAAGGAGGAGGCAGAACAGACTAATACTAAAAAGCTAACTGTTTATTGTCCACACCCTTTGGAATTTATAGATCCTCTAGTAAAAGAGTTTGAAGTGAAAAATGGAGTTTCAGTTGAGGTTATAGCAGCTGGTACTGGTGAGTTGATGAAGAGAATAGAATCTGAGAAAGATAATCCATTAGCAGATGTATTATGGGGAGGAACAATAACAACTGTTGAACCTATAAAAGACTCATTTTTACCATATACAAGTAAAAACGAAGAGTATTTTTATGATAGTTATAAAAATGTTGAAGGAAATATGACAAGATTTACAGCAGTTCCAAGTGTCATAATGGTAAATAAAAATCTGATTGGAGATATTAAGATAGAGGGGTATAAAGATCTATTAAATCCAGCTTTAAAAGGAAAAATAGCTTTTTCTGACCCAGCAAAATCATCATCTTCATTTGAACACCTAGTTAATATGTTATATGCAATGGGAAATGGTAATCCAGATAATGGTTGGGATTATGTAAAACAATTGATGGAGAACTTAAACTACACTCTTCTTTCAGGATCTTCAGCTGTTTATAAAGGAGTAGCTGATGGAGAGTATACAGTTGGATTGACTTTTGAAGAGGGAGCTGTAAAATATGTAAACTCTGATGCTCCAGTGGAAGTTGTATATATGGAAGAGGGAGTTATAGTTAAACCAGATGGTACATATATTATTAAAAATTGTAAAAACTTGGAAAATGCAAAATTATTTGTTGATTTCTTAACTAGTAAAGAGGCTCAAACAATGATTACAAATCAGTTGAATAGAAGAAGTATCAGAAAAGATGTTGAACCTGGAAAAGGATTAAAAAGATTGGAAGATATCAACGTAATTGAAGATGATATTGAAGTTGTAAAATCTCAAAAAGCGGTTTGGCTAGATAAATTTAAAGATATTTATACAAAATAAGTTGTAATTATGATTTGCCCATTTACAGAGTTGATACTATGTTGATGGGCAATTTTATATATAAGGAGAGATGAAAATGAGTGTAGCTATAAATGTAAATAATGTAGTAAAAAAATTTGGCGATAATGTAATTATCCCTGGAATGTCAGTAAAAATAAAGAATGGAGAGTTTTTTACTCTTTTAGGTCCTTCTGGTTGTGGAAAAACTACACTTCTAAGAATGATAGCTGGATTTAATAGTATTGAAGATGGAGAGATCTGTTTTGATGATAAAGCAATCAATGATGTTCCTGCCCATAAAAGAAATATAGGAATGGTTTTCCAAAGTTATGCTATTTTTCCACATATGACAGTTAGAGAGAATGTAGAGTATGGACTTAAATTGAGAAAAATAGAGAAAGATGAGATAAAAAGTAAAGTTGACAATATCTTAGATGTTGTTAAAATAGCTGAGTACCAAGATAGATTACCAGAGAGATTATCAGGAGGGCAACAACAGAGGGTAGCTTTAGCAAGAGCAATTGTAATTCATCCAAGTGTTTTATTGATGGATGAACCTCTTTCTAACTTAGATGCTAAATTGAGATTGGAGATGCGTTCAGCTATAAGAGATGTACAGAAAAAAGTTGGGATAACAACTGTATATGTAACTCATGATCAAGAGGAAGCTTTGGCAATTTCAGATAGAATAGCAGTTATAAATAAAGGGGTAATACAGCAATTAGGAGCTCCACACGATATATATACAAGACCATATAATCAATTTGTAGCAACTTTTATTGGTTATTCTAATCTATTTAGAGGAAGAGTAAGAGTTGAAAATAATAAGAAAATTGTAGTTTTAAAAAGTGGTTATGAGATAGAGATGGATAATTTGTTAGACAGTGTCAAAGATGGTGAAAGTGTTATGATAGCCATTCGTCCAGAAGAGTTCTCTATAGCTGAAAAAGGGATAGAAGTAGAGATAAAAACAAGTACTTTCTTAGGGAAATACAATACTTATGAAGTGGAAGCTTTAAAAGATGAGATTGTGGAAAATATGCCAGCTTTAGAGTTTTCACAAGATATAGGACATGCAAATAGAATATATCAAGTAGGAGAGAAGATATATTTAAAACCTAATTCTAAAAAGATAAATATATTCTCTTCAGATGGAGAAAAAAGTTTGATTAAAGGGGTGGAGATATATGTTGAATAAAAAATTCAAATGGGATTTTTGGACAAGTATAACATTGATAATTGCCCTAATATTTACACTATTTTTAATATATCCACTCTTTTCACTGTTTATAAGTGGATTTAAGGATCCTGCAACTGATCAGTGGAGTTTGACAAATTTTGCTAGATTTTTTGGAAGAAAATACTATTATCAAGGTTTGTTAAATAGTTTTAAGGTAACTACTTGTGTTACTGTAATAGCTATCTTAATCGGAGTGCCAATAGCATATTTTATGACAGCATATAAAGTTAAATTAAAAGGACTTATGGAAGTTTTAATTATAATCTCAATGTTGTCACCACCATTTATAGGGGCTTACTCTTGGGTATTGTTATGTGGTAGAAGTGGAGTTGTAACAGAGTTTTTTAGAAACTCTTTCGGAATAAAACTACCTACAATTTATGGATTTTCAGGAATACTCTTAGTATTTACTTTAAAATTATATCCATTTATATATCTCTATGTTTCAGGAGCATTGAAAAAAATTGATGTATCTTTGAGTGAAGCTGCTGAAAGTCTAGGTTGTACAACATTTAAGAAGGTTTCTACTATTATTATGCCTTTGATTTTACCTACACTTATGTCTGGAGGGTTATTAGTATTTATGAATGCTATGGCAGACTTTGGAACTCCAATGTTGATAGGAGAGGGGTATAATGTTATGCCAGTACTAATTTATTCGGAGTTTGTAGGAGAGATGGGAGGAAACGCTAACTTTGCTGCTGCTATGGCAACTGTTCTAGTGTTTATAACAATAGTGCTTTTTTTAGGGCAGAAATATATAGTTAATAAAAAATCCTTTGTAATGAGTTCTCTGAGACCTATTCAACCTAAAGAGTTAAAAGGAACTAAAGGAATATTGATGCATATATTTATCTATTTTGTTGTTATTTTATCAATAATACCTCAAATTACAGTAATTTATACATCATTTTTAAAGACTAGAGGTTCAATGTTTGTAAGAGAGTTCTCTCTAGAAAGCTATGAAAAAGTTTTCTCTAGAATGGGAAATGCTATTTTTAATACATATTTATATGGTGGAACAGCAATTGTAATAATAATTTTATTAGGAATGTTTATTGCATATATTTCAACAAGAAAGAAAAATTTTTTAACAGGAATTATTGATACAATGACAATGTTCCCATATATTATACCTGGATCTGTAATCGGTATAACTTTACTATTAGCTTTTAATAGTAAACCATTATTACTAAGTGGAACAGCAATTATAATTGTAATATCTTTTGTAATTAGAAGATTACCATATACTTTAAGATCTGCAGCTGCAATTTTATATCAGATCAGTCCAAGTTTAGAGGAGGCATCTATTAGTTTAGGGTGTTCACCAGTAAAAACTTTCTTCAAGATAACATCTATAATGATGTTACCAGGAGTATTATCAGGAGCTATTCTAAGCTGGATAACAGTTATAAATGAATTGAGTTCTTCAGTTATATTATATACTGGATTTACTAGAACAATGTCTGTATCTATTTATACTGAGGTTATTAGAGCAAGTTACGGAACAGCTGCTGCTCTATCTACAATATTAACTGTTACTACCATAATCTCTTTATTGATTTTCTTTAGAGTAACTGGTGGAAGAAATGTAAATATTTAATGGAATTAATAAAAAAATAGTGCTACAATAAGATAAAAAAGGAATGAGTAGAATGAAGGAAAGAAATTTTATCAGTTTTAAAGAACAAATGAAAAAAATTTTGATTTTTTATTCACTCATTCCTATTATTTTTACAGCACTTATTGGTTATGGAATGATATATTACTTAAATTATCAGGCAATAAAGAGTAATAACCAGAAAAATTTAGATTTTTTAGCACAGACAACAGATGAATTAATCTCTAAAACCTATACTGAAATTGAGAGATTGAGTTCAGATGAGAGTATAAAAAATGTTGTTCTTAATGGAAAAGTTGATGAGAAAACATATAGTATTTTCTATAAAAGTTTGTTGAATAGAGAGGTAAAAGGGAAGTTTGTACTATATGATGAGAATATAAATATATTGATGACAAATGCAGAGTTTTTAGGAAAAAGTAATGGTTATATTTGGGGATTTTTTTATAGAATGTTATCCAATAAAAATAAGACGATAGATTTTGTAGGAAAGTTCTATTTTAGAGATGGACACTCAAGTAACTATTCAGTTGGTAAAGCAATAAAAATAGATGGCAAGGTTAGAGGTTATCTTGTACATCATATTTTAGATAGTAATTTCCAAGAAATAATGGGAAATTCTGAGAATTTTGGAGTTGTTATTACAGATAGGTATAATAATATTATAGCAACCAATAGTACAAATTTTGAAGATTCTTTGGATAAGTTAAAAAAAGAGTTTAGAATTGAAAAAAAACATTTAAAATATGGTAGTAAGAGATACTACATAAATAGAAAAAAGGTGTTTTATTCAAATGTAGAGATCTACTGTATCTCATCTGTTGATTATATATTCAATAATTTTAGTGAAAGCTTTCTTTATATAACGTTAGTCTTTATATTTTTGATATTTTTTATGTCTAAAGTTGCTAAAAGAATAGCTTTGAATAAAACAAAAACAATTGAGGAGATAGTGAGAGCAATTAAAAATATTGAAACTGGGGATCTAGATACAGAGATTGATATAAACTCTAACGATGAGTTTGAATTGATAGGGCGAACATACAATCAGATGCTCTTAAATATAAAAAAACTTATTGAGAAGAATAAAGAGGAGGCAAGACACAGTGTACTAGCTGAGATAAAACAGTTAGAGAGTCAATTTAATCCACACTTTCTTTTTAATACTTTAGAGATGTTGAGATATACTATTCATTTAGACAAGGTAAAAGCCAATAAAATAATACTTAATATGGCATCAATACTTAGATTTAGTATTGAAAACAAAAGTTCTGAAGTGACAATAGAGAGGGAGATTTTTTATATAAAAAACTATTTGGAACTTCAAAAATTGAGATTGGGAGAGAATTTTGAATATTTGATAGAGGGAGAAGAGGAACTAAAAAATCATCTAACTCCTAAATTAATAGTCCAGCCAATTGTTGAAAATTCAATAAAATATGGATATACTCAAGATCGGGAATTCAAGATACATATAAGAATAAGAAAGGTAAATAGAGATATTAGAATAGAGATATTTGATAATGGAAGTGGAATAAAAAGAGAAATTTTGAGAGAGTTGAGAAATAAATTGTATCTAAATTCCTTAACAATGAAGGAAAATTTAGGTATATATAGCGTTCAAAGAAGAATAGAGCTACTATATGGAGATGCTTATGGTTTAAAAATAAGAAGTACTGTAGGAAAGGGAACATATATAAAGATAGAAATTCCCTTTAGAGATAGTGAGGTCAGATGATTAAAGTATTGATTGTGGAAGATGAAGAGATTATAAGAAAGGGACTTATTGGAACAATTGATTGGGAATCAAAGGGTTGTACTATAGTAGGAGAAGCTATAAATGGATTAGATGGTATGGAGAAAATAATTCAAAATTTTCCAGATTTAGTTATTACAGATATAAAAATGCCAAAGATGAGTGGTCTTGAGATGGTAAAGGAGTGCTACTTAAGAGGGATCCATTTTGAAACTATTTTACTTACAAGTTATGGTGAATTTGAGTATGCAAAAGAGGGGATAAATTTAGGAGTTATAGACTATATTTTAAAACCTTTAGACGAGGAACTACTATATTCAGCTTTAGATAAGGTTAAACAAAGAGTTGAGGAGCAAAAAAATCTTAAAAAAATAACAGGTAATGAAGAGGAAAAAAATAGCTTTTTTGATATAGATTCTCATATTGAAAAGGCAAGAGCACAAAATAAGTATGTGTATAAAGCATTGAAAAATATCAAGGAGAATTATAGTAAAAAAATGAATATAGTTGATGTTTCAGAGGAGTTGGAGGTGAGTTCTGGCTATTTGAGTAGAAAGTTTAAAGAGGAGTTAGATGAAACATTTTTGGAGATTGTGAATAAGTATAGAGTTGAAAAATCTATAAAATTGCTTTTAGAACAGGAGCTAAAAATGTATGAGATTTCAGATAGAGTAGGATTCACAGATTACAAGCATTTTTGTAATGTGTTTAAAAAATATATGGGAGTAGCTCCAGGAGAGTTTATAAAAAATGAGGTGTCTAAATGATAAAAAATATTATATTTGATTTAGGAAATGTGTTGATAGAGTATAACCCTCAAAAATTTATTATTAGGAATGTGAAAGAGGAGAATTTTACTAAATTTAATGAAGTTGTTTTTAAAAGTAAAGAGTGGTTAGATCTAGATAGAGGAATACTAGAATATAATAGAGCAGTGGAGATATTTTCAGAAAAACTTCCTGAAGAGAGGGAGAGTATAAAGCATCTATTTGATAATAGTATACAAGATGTTTTGTTCCCTATTGAGGAGAATTTAGAACTTTTAAGTAATTTAAAGAGAAAAGGTTATAAGTTGTATATACTTTCAAATTTTCACAGAGAAGCATATTTAGAGATAGCTAAAAAGTGCAATTTTGATAGATATTTTGACGGTGGAGTAATCTCTTATGATGTAAACTTGTTAAAACCTGAAGAGGATATATATAGAACTCTTTTGAAAAAATATGATTTGTTAGAGAGAGAAACTTTATTTATAGATGATACCTTGAACAATGTTGAAAAAGCTAGTGAATTGGGAATAGAGACGATACACTTAACTGAAAAATCCAAACTGAAAGAGGAGTTAGAAAGAGTTTTAAAGATGAAAATCTAGCTGAAAATAAGAAAACTTAAGAATTGTTATGACTCTACAATTCTTACAGTTTTCTCAAGATTTTAAGCATAGATATTATAATATGTGATTTATATTTAGATTGCTTAATTCATGGGAGATCATTTTTGAGTGTAGTTTTAAAAGGGAGATAATGTCATTAATATGCTCCTCAGTTGCCCTAACCACAGGAAAACTAACTCCAAGAGCCGCTTGAATACTGTTGTTTATTCTTATGGGAACAGCTATACAACAAGCATCAGTAGTTATCTCTTGTTTCTCATATGCATAATCCTCTTCTCTACATCTATTTACTAGATTGACAATATCATCAAGATTATTGATGGTATATTCTGTAAATTTATCTAATTCTTCAGAGTAAAGCTCTCTAATATCTTCCTCTGAATATTCAAATAATAAAGCTCTTCCAAGTCCAGTGCAATAAAGAGGTAAATTTCTACCAATAGAAGATAGTAGTTTGATAGGTTGACGACTTTCAACTTTAGTGAGATATAGAACTTCATTTCTATGGTTAATTCCCAATTGGCAAGTTTCATTACACTCATTTACAATACTTCTCATATGAGATTTTACAATATCCAATCCATTGATGCTATTTAGGTATGATTGTCCAATTTGAAAAGTTTCAAGACCTACAGCATAGGTTTGAGTAGCTATATCAAAATTTAAAAGTTCTGATTCAACTAGTGTTTTTAAAATTGGTGATAGTGTACTTTTAGGTATATTCAATTGTTTTGATATATTTGAAAGAGTTAGTTTGTTTGGATTTTTTGAAACAATATTCAATATATTTATAACTCTCTCTGTTGGTTTATGTGAGCTCATAATTTAATACTTCCTTTTTTATTTCTTTACATATTCTATGTTTATGATAACAAAAATTTTTCAAAAAATCAAACTTTATAAACTTGTTTCAATAATTTCAAAAAAATAAAATTTTGCTTTACTTATTGAAAAAAATATGATATCTTTTTATTAAGATGTACTAAAATACGAACTAGAACGTAAATACGAATAAATATAAATTTAAATGAAAAGGAGAGATGAAACAATGGAAATACGTTATGCTTCAAATAATAAAGATGCAAAAGCATATGATACAAATAGACTAAGAGAGGAATATTTAATTCAAGATTTATTTTTAGCAGATAAAATAAAATTAGTTTATTCTCACTTTGATAGAATAATTGTTGGAGGAGCTTGTCCAGCACAAGAAACTTTAAAATTAGAGGGAAGTAAAGAGTTAGGAAGTAACTTTTTCTTAGAGAGAAGAGAGTTAGGAATAATAAACGTTGGAGGAGCAGGAGTAATATCTCTAGATGGAACTGAATATGAGTTAGGATTCAAAGATGCTATCTATGTTGGAATGGGAGTAAAAGAGGTATTATTTAAAGCAGTAGATCCTCAAAATCCACCTAAATTCTATATGAACTCAGCTCCAGCTCACAAAGCATATCCTACAAAGAAAATAGGATTAGTTGATGCTAAAAAAGTTCACTTAGGAAGCATTGAAACATCAAACAAAAGAACAATTAACCAATATATTCACCCAGATGTACTAGATACTTGTCAATTAGTAATGGGAATGACAGCATTAGAAGATGGATCAGTATGGAACAGTATGCCTTGCCATACACATGACAGAAGAATGGAAGTTTACTTCTATTTTGATATGGAAAAAGATACAAGAGTATTCCATTTAATGGGAGAGCCTACTGAGACTAGACACATAGTTATGAAAAATGATGAGGCTGTAATCTCTCCATCTTGGTCAATTCATAGTGGTGTAGGAACAGGTGGATATACATTCATATGGGGAATGGTTGGAGAAAACCAAACATTTACTGATATGGACCACGTAGCAATGGAAGATTTAAGATAGTCAATTAATATTTTTGGAGGTAATAGATAATGTTAAATAATTTTTCAATGGATTTTTTCTCATTAAAAGATAAAGTTGCAATTGTAACTGGAGGAAATACAGGGTTAGGACAAGCTTATGTTGTAGCTCTTGCAAAAGCTGGTGCAGATTTATTAGTTGTAACTTATGATACAGATTGGCAAGAAACAAGAGAGTTAGTTGAAAAAGAGGGAAGAAAAGTTCACTTTGTTCAGGCTAACTTAACATTAAAAGATGACATTAAGAAAGTAGTAGCTGAGTGTTTATCTGTTTATGGAAAAATAGATATATTAGTAAACAATGCAGGAACTATTAGAAGAGCTCCATTACTTGAGTACAAAGAAGAGGATTGGGATGCTGTTATGGCAATAAATATTGATGCTGTATACCACCTAAGCCAAGAAGTTGCAAAAGTTATGGTACCACAAGGATCAGGAAAAATAATCAATATAGCTTCAATGTTATCATTCCAAGGTGGAAAATTTGTACCTCCATACACAGCTAGTAAACATGCTGTAGCAGGAATTACAAAAGCTTTTGCTAATGAATTAGCATGTAAAAATATCCAAATAAATGCAATAGCTCCAGGATATATAAAAACAGCTAACACAGCTCCAATTAGAGCTGACAAAGAGAGAAATGCTGAGATATTAGGAAGAATTCCTGCAAATAGATGGGCAGATCCATTTGATTTAATGGGAACAGTAGTATTCTTAGCAAGCCGTGCTTCAGACTATGTAAATGGACATATATTAGCTGTTGACGGTGGTTGGTTAGTAAGATAATTTATAATCTAATTAAATAATCCCTTTTATGCTACACCCTAAAACTCAGTATTTGAGAGAGGGTGTAGTTTTTATATTTAGGTTAAAAATTAATTATTAAACAACTTGCAAACAACGTGTTAACGTGTTAAAATTAAGATGATAAGATTAATAAAAACAAGGGGGACAATATATGGCAATAACAATTTCTTTACATAATAAAAATGGAAATATACGTAATGGACAAAATAAACCAGGAAAAGCTCCAACTATTATGGCAAAAACAGATGAGGCTATAACTTATCTTTCAACACAAGATTTGATATATGAAGAGGGAGATTATTTTAAAATAGTAGTTGATGAACCTAACCAATATCTAATGGTTCGTTTAGATGAGAGCTTAAATGAAGATTTAATCTATTTAAAAGGGACAGAATGGATATATACAGTTCCAATAGCTGAAAATCGTGTAAAAGCTAGAGTTGACACAGCATTTACAGGAAAAAGACACTATATTAGTGTAAGATATGCTGAGGATTTCGAGATAAGTCAATATAGAAACTTAGCAAGAAATACACACGCTTTAAATGAGTACAACGGTGCTTATCCATATGCCTTTGCAAATGTAGAAACAAGAAATGAAGCTACATTTTTTGCTTGTAATGCAATAGATGGAGTATATGCAAATAATAGTCACGGATCATATCCATATGCATCTTGGGGTATAAATCAACAGCTAGATGCTGCTTTAACATTGGATTTTGGACGTGAAGTAGAGATAGATAGAGTAGATATAACAATAAGATGTGATTTTCCACATGATAGTTATTGGACACAGGCTACTTTAGAATTTTCTGATGGAAGTAAAGAGGTTATAAGTTTAAATAAAATTCATACACCTCAAAAATTCAGATTTGAAAAGAAATTAATAACTTGGGTAAGATTCCAAGAGTTGATTCAAGATACAGATCCTTCTCCATTTCCAGCACTTACACAGTTAGATGTATATGGAAAAAATAATTTAAAGTAGTTTTAAATTATAAAAAAGTATTATATAATAACTTTAGAAGAATTAAGTAGGAGGAGGTATATGCTACCTAAGTATGAGATCATAAAAAGAGAGATTATAAAAAAAATAGATGAGGGGATATTTAAGGCTGGAGAAAAGATTTACTCTGAGAGTGAATTAAAAGAAAAGTATTCAGTTAGTAATACTACAGTTGTAAAAGCTTTAAATGATTTAGTTAATGAGGGAATATTAATAAGAAGACAGGGTAAGGGAACGTATGTAAGAAGACATCTTTTACATAAAAAAGTACTATTTAGCGAACTTACTCCAAAAGATAAAGTATCACAGATAGTTGCTGAAAAGACAGTGACAAAAATTTCTTCTCCTTATACTGATAAAGAGATAAGTATGAAATTAGGAAGTAGAACAGGAAAAGAAAAAATTATTCATATTAGACAGATAGCTTATGTAAATGAAGTTATTTGGAAAGTTCAAGATAGATATATATTTAGCAATAAGTTATCTGCTGATGTAATAAAGAGATTAAATAAAGGTGCAAGTTTATCAAAAGAGTTAAATATAACTGAACACACTGTGAATTTTCCTATTAAGATGAAAATTAGATATGTAACTTTAGATAGAAGTTCAGATATTTTTAAAATAATGGTTGAAGGAAATGATGAGCTAGAAAAGAGAGAGGATATATCTCTTATTTGCCTGGAAAAAATAACTTATAACTCAGATGAAGAGCCTATAGTTTATATGCAAAGTTATATTCATCCTAACTATTATGAGATAGAGATAGCTTCAGAATACTAAAATATTTATGTTTTAAAATTGAAAAAACAGTTCTAAAAAGGACTGTTTTTTTTATTTTTCAAAAAAATATTGACATTAAAATGAAATTGTTATAATATAAAGTTATAACCGATTAACGTGTTGAGTTGAGAACAAATTTTTAAATGTGGAAAGAGGTAGAAATGAGAAAAATAAACCATGAACTTTTATTAGGAAGTGAGCGTTATATCAATAACGGACTTATTTCAGAAGAGAAATTAAATGATGCAATCAATGTGTGTCTACGTAAGGTAGATAAAAACATAGCTAAGTTAGGAGAACTTTTCCCAACACCTGCAACTTTTAATAATGCTTATAAGCCAATGCCTAATACAGAATGGACTAATGGATTTTGGACAGGAATTTTATGGCTTTGTTATGAACTTACAAATGATGTAAAATATCGTAATTTAGCTGAAAAAAATGTTGAGTCTTTCTTAGATAGAATAGAGAAAAACATAGAAGTAGAACACCATGACTTAGGGTTCTTATACAGTATATCTTGTGTAAGTGCATACAAATTAACTGGAAACGAGAAAGCTAAAAAAGCAGCTATCTTAGCAGCAGATAAACTAATTAGCCGTTATCAAGAGAAAGGACAATTTATCCAAGCTTGGGGAGAATTAGGAGCAAAAGATAACTATCGTTTAATAGTTGACTGTCTATTAAATATCCCATTATTATACTGGGCTACTGAAGTAACTAATGATACTAAATATAAAGAGATTGCAAAGAAACACTATATATCTACAATCAATAATGCAATTCGTGAAGATGCATCAGCATTCCATACTTTTTACTTCGATCCAGAGACAGGACTTCCATCACATGGAAAAACAAGACAAGGTTATTCAGATGATTCAAGCTGGGCAAGAGGTCAATCTTGGTTAGTATATGGAATAGCATTAAACCACTCATATGTAGAAAATGAAGATAATATTGAGTTATTTGAAGCTATTACAAACTATTTCTTAAATAGATTACCAAAAGACTTCGTAAGTTACTGGGATTTAATATTTGGAGATAATTCTGGACAATCAAAAGATTCATCAGCTACAGCAATAGCAGTGTGTGGAATGAATTTGATGGATAAGTATTTACCAGAAACAAATAAGTATAAACTTATTTATAAGTATGCTGCACATTCAATGTTAGGAAGCTTAATTGATAACTATACTGATGACTTAACAGATGGAATACAAGCTCTTATAAATGAAGGTGTTTACTCTTGGCATTCAGGAAAAGGTGTCAATGAAGGAAACATTTGGGGAGATTATTTTTATTTAGAAGCTTTAGTTAGATTTAAAAAGAATTGGAAAATGTATTGGTAGGAGGAATTTATTATGAACAAACCTAATATTAAAATGGTAAGAATTGACGAGAGATTAATTCACGGACAAGGACAATTATGGATCAAAAACCTAGGAGTAAACCTAGTAATCGTTGCAAATGATGATGCAGCAGAAAATGAAATTCAACAAACTTTAATGAGTTCAATTGTACCAAAAGAGATAGGAACAAGATTCTGGTCAGTTGAAAGAACTGCAAAAGTAATCTGGAAAGCAGCTCCACACCAAACTATATTTGTAATCGTAGCTAGTCCAGAAGATGCTAGAAGATTATGTGACTTAGGATTCCCAATGGAAGAGTTAAATGTTGGAAATATCCACTCTGGTGAAGGAAAAGAGAAAGTATCTCAATTCATATACTTAGGAGCAGAAGATAAAGAAGCTTTAAGAACTTTAGAGGACAAATACAATGTAAAATTAAACACTAAAGTTTCTCCAGTATCTACTGATGGAGAGCAAACAGTAGAAACTTTAAGACAAGCTATTCGTAAATAATCAAGGGGGTTTAAGGTAATGGAAATTACATTGGTACAAGGGATATTAATTGGATTAGTAACAGCCTTCTGTTATTCAGGAATGTTACTTGGAATATATACAAATAGAGCTATTGTAATGGCTTTCTTTGTAGGAATTGTTTTAGGAGATTTACAGACTGCACTTATATTTGGAGCTATATCTGAATTGGCATTTATGGGATTTGGAGTTGGACCTGGAGGAACTGTACCACCTAACCCAGTAGGACCTGGAATAGTTGGAACTATAATGGCTATAACACTTAAAGATCAAGGAATTACACCTGAATCAGCATTAGCATTATCTTTCCCATTTGCAATTCTTTTCCAATTTATTACAACAGCTACTTATACACTATTTGCTGGATCTGGAAAATGGGCAAAGAATGCTATAGAAAAGAGTCAATGGGGGAAATTTGCTTTAATAGCTAACTCTACTTTTTTAGGACTTGCAGTAATAGGATTTATAATTGGGGTAACAGCTTCTTTAAGCTTACCAGCATTAAAATTATTTGTTGATGCTTTACCAAAATGGTTAATAGATGGATTCTCAGTAGCAGGAGGATTAATACCAGCAATTGGATTTGCTATGATATTATCTGTAATGTTAAAGAAAGAAGTAATTCCTTATGCAATATTAGGTTATGTATGTATTGCTTACTTAAATCTTCCAATAATGGCAGTAGCTTTAGTAGGAGCAATATTTGCTTTAATAGCTTATAATGGAAAAGCTAATGCACCTGTAGCAGTAACTGAAACTAGAAATGTAAAACCAGTAACAGATAATATTGATGAGGAGGACTTTAGTGATGGAATCTAAAAATATGTTGACTAAAAAAGATTATATAATAGCTACAATAAGAGCACACCTTTTACAAAGTGCTTTTAACTATACTGAGTATCAAGGTGTAGGATATTTAAATATTATATTACCTGGACTTAAAAAAATATATAAGAATGACCAAGAAAAATTAAAAGAAGTAGCAATAGCTAACCTTGAATTTTATAACACAAACCCACAAACAATACCTTTCATAACAAGTTTACAACTTGCTATGTACCAAGATGGTCAGTCAGCAGCAAACGTTAGAAGTATAAAAATGGCTCTAATGGGACCATTATCAGGAATTGGAGATTCAATATCTCAGTTTGGATTAGCACCACTATTTTCTACAATATTTGCAGGTCTTGCTCTTAGTGGACTTGGTTTTGCTCCATTAGGATACCTATTCGCAATGATATCTGTAACACTTATGATAAAATTATTCTTAGGATTCTTAGGATATAAATTAGGAACTAAAGCAATAAAAAGTTTAAGTGATAAAATTGGAGAGGTATCAGAAGCAGCTAATATAGTTGGAGTAACAGTTATATCAGCACTAGCAGCAAAATTTGTTAAGGCAAAATTAGCAGTACAATATGTTACTGAAATGACAATAAATGGTCAAACTACTCAAAAAATAGTAAGTTTCCAAGAAGTTTTAGATCAAATATTACCAAGCTTACTACCAATAGCAATAACAGGATTAGTATTATATCTACTTAAAAAGAAAAAATGGAATACTTATAGATTATTAATTCTATTATTTACTTTAGGTATCACTTTATCAGCTTTAGGAATCTTGAAGTAGTATGGAACTATTAAAAGATTATCAAAGTTACTTTTTTAGAAACTCTTTTGTTGAGAGAGTAAGAAAAGAAGATAATGACTTTATATCAGAAATTATGAAAAGATGTGAATACTTATTAAATGACGAGATAGTATTTACTGATTCAATGGATATGGAAAGTTCTTTTATTCCATATAAAATAAATGACTATAAATGGAAGGACACTCCTAATGGGGATGAGGAGTGGTGCTTCATGCTTAGTCGTAATGGATTTACTTTAGATTTAGCTCTTGCTTATCTGTTAACAGATAAGCAAGAGTACTTGCTAAAGTGGAAAGATTTAGTTTTTTCATTTATCAGAGAAGAGGGAGAACCTAACTCTGAAAATAAAAGATGTTGGAGAACCTTAGATACAGGTTTAAGACTTGGCTTCTGGGTACGTAGTCTAGTATATATTAGAAAAGAAAATTTTACTGAACAAGAATGGAAAGAACTTTTAACTTCAATGGAAGTTCATAGAGAATACTTGAAGTCTAATTTTAAAGATAAACTTTTATTAAGCAACTGGGGAGTGCTTGCTTTAAGTGGTTTGATTTTAAGTGTTTTATTTGAAAAAGAGAGTGTAAAAAACTATAGAGACATCTGGGACAAATTAGAAACTACAATTGAATTACAATTTACTGAAGATGGAATACAATGGGAACAGAGTCCATTGTATCATCATGAGGTTATATTAAATTATGCTCACATTTTACAGATTAGTGAAACCTTATCTATAGAATTACCAATCAATCTAAGAGAAATTTTAAAGAGATTTGTAAAATCAGCTTACTATATGTGTGATCAAAAAGATTATCTACTAGCTTTAAATGATAGTGATTATGTTGATTTTTCATATGTATATGATTTCTATAGAGGAATGCAACTATTAAATGATAAGGATTCTAACTATTTGAAAAATTTAAAATCTAAGGTTTTATTAGGTGACTATTATCTTAGTAAGATGGATGAACCTGTAAAAGAGAAATACGAAGATAGTTACTATGATAATATGGCTGGATTAGCAGTGGTAAAAGATGAAGATTACTATTTAACTTGTTTTAATGGGTTACATGGTAGTTCACATGGACAGAGTTCACAAGGTGCAATCACTTTAAATTACAGAGGAACTCCTATACTAATTGATGGTGGAAGATACTCATATACTGAGTGTAGAGAGAGAATAGAATTAAATAGTGATTTCTCACATAATACAGCAACCTTAGAAAAACTAAAGGGAACAGTTATTAAAAATTCATGGGAGTATGAAAGATTAATTGAACCTTTAGGAATGTCTGTAAAAAATAGAGATGAATTATCTTTTGTTGAGATGGTTTGGTTAGCAAAAAATAATGAAAATATGGGAGTTTTTAGAAGAGATGTATTCTTATTCAAAGATATAAAAACTCTAGTGGTTATTGATGATGTAAAGGTAGATAAAGAGGATAGATTAGAAGCATATTTTCACTTGAATGATAAAGTTCAGTTTTCATTGGAGAAAGGAACTTTAAAAACAGATGATATATTTGTCTATTCAGATGGAGATATCTCAACTTTTACTCATTATCACTCACCAAGATATAATCAATTAAAAGAGCATACTGCAATAAAAATTAGTAATAATAATTTTGTAGCAACTGTAATCAGTTTGGAAAAAGATATTGAGATTGAAAATATTCCAGTTCATCAAAATAATCGTGATGAGGAATTTGAAAGTTGTAAAGGTATAAAACTAAGTTTGGGTGGAAAGATAAAAGAGATCTATGTTAACAGTTCTGAAATAGTAAAACATGACAAGTTGTTAATAGGGGATAACAACCATATGTTTTATGGTAGTGTTGTAGTATTTGAGAATGGTAACAGAATTAGGATAAAATAAGGAGCGTAAATTTATGTATGGAGTAATTGTTGCAACTCACGGAAACTATGCAAGTGGATTAAAAAGTACTATAAAATTAGTATGTGGAGAGATGGAAAACCTAAGAACTGTAGATTATGTAGCAGAGATGTCTGTTACTGATCTAGAAAAAAAATATGAAGAAGCTATGGAAGAGTTAAAAGCTTATGATAAAATCATATTTTTAACAGATATTTTTGGTGGAACTCCATTCAATAGAGCAGCTATGAAATATGCTGGAAATGATAATGTTAAAATTTTAGCTGGAGTTAACTTTACTTTAGTATACTCAGCTTTAACTGCTGATTCAGATGATATAGATGAGGATATAGCTGAAATGATAGAAGCTGCTAAAGATGAGATTGCTGAATTTAAACCTGAAAAGCCTAATAATGATGATGACAACTTTGATGATGGGATTTAATTAAGAAAAAATTTTAATGTAGAAGTGTAGTATAGGCAGAACTTGGACTAATTAAATTAATCTAAGTTCTTACCTATACTTTTTTTATTATTTAAATGAAATCAAAATAGATTTATTATGGAATACAAAGAAGATAGTTAAAATTTAGATACATAGGGAATATTAGAACTAAAAATTATGGAAGAATTACAAAATCATATTCATTTAGACCAAAATTAGGATTTAGCTATAATTTCTAATAGTGAGGAGGAATAAGAGTGAAGAAAAAATTAATTTTATTATGTGCTGTTTTAATATTGAGTAATACTTCTTTTTCTAAGGATATTCAAAAAGTAGAAGAAGTAAATTATCAAGAACAAGAGAAAAATGAAATAAAAGATTATAGAAAAATAAGGGATAAATGGACAAAATTTTTAGTTGGATTACCTCAGAATGGAAAGGAATTAGATTTTGATTTTTCTGAAGTTGCAAGATTAAATGAGAAGTCAGCTGATGCAGTGTATAGTCAAATAAATCTATCTAAAGATAGAAAATCAATCTTTAAAAGTGCTGAAAATATGACAAGTGGAGTGGATGTATTAATCCAATATAACAACCTAGTTAAGTTAGCAATAGCTTATGTAACACCAGAAACTAAATATTATAAGAATGAGAAGATAAAAAATGAGATAGTTGAAGCTTTAGAATGGTTATATATCAATGCTTATCATGAAGATTTACCAGAATTAGGAAACTGGTGGCAATGGGAGTTAGGAATTCCTAAAAAATTAAATGAGATAATTACATTGATGTATGAAGATATCTCTAAAGAGAATAGGATTAAATATTTGAAAGCCTCAGAATATTTTCAACCAGATGCGAAGTGGTCAGGAGTAAGTCCTTCTGCTACATATTCATCAGCTCCAAACAAAAGAGTATCAACAGGTGGGAATAGAATAGATACTTCTATAATCTCTTTTATGAGAGGAGTTTTAATGGAGGATAAAGAGGAGGTTTTAGAAGGATTAAATGCTGCCGTAGAGGTAGGAGAGCTAGTAACTATAGGAGATGGATTCTATAGAGATGGATCTTTTATTCAACATGACAATGTAGCATATAATGGAACTTATGCAGCTGTACTATTTGATGGGCTAGGATTGATGCTATATTTAATCAATGGAACAGAGTTTAAAATGGAAGATCCTAGATTGGATAATATTTATGAATCGATATTGAATGGATATAGTTATCTTTTGATAAATGGAGGAATAAATGACTCTGTAAATGGAAGATCTATTTCAAGAGATAAGTCAAGTGATATAGAGAGAGCTAGAATTTTAATTGGTTCTGTTGCACTTCTTTCTGAAGGAGCTTCAAAAAATTATCAAGATAAATTGAAAGAGTTAATAAAGAAAGTTGTTTTAGATAACAATCAATACTCATTAGTGGAGAAAGAAACAAACCCTCTTATAAAAAGTATTTTAAAAGAGATAGTAGAAAGTGGAGAGATAGATGCTCTAGATGTACAAGGAGCAAAGGTATTTGGAGCTATGGATAGAGCTGTCTATATAAATGATAAAGATGGAAAAGTAGTAGTATCTATGCATTCAAATAGAGTTGCAAATTATGAAACTATGAATGGAGAAAATATTAAAGGTTGGTATACTGGAGATGGAATGACATATATTTATGGTAAAGATTCTAGTACATATACAGAGTTTTGGCCAACAGTGGATATGTATCACTTACCTGGAGTAACAAATAGTATCAATAAAATGGGAGATAAAGCAGGGGAGAGAAGAGTAAAAGCTCTAGTAAGTCCAAAAGCTTTTGTAGGAGGAGTTGAAGGTAAAGATTCAGCTTTTGTAGGAATGGATATGATCTCTTGGAACAAACAAACTAGAATGAAAAAATCTTGGTTTATGATAGATGGTGTAACTTTAGCACTAGCTTCAAATATCAGAAGTAATGATGGAGAGATACACACTACTATAGATAATAGAATTCTAAATAATGGAAAAATATTTGTTAATGGTGAAGAGTTAATAGATGGAAAAGTTATAGAAAATTCTAAAAATCTTTCAATAAACTTTAATGGTAATTATTCTGAAGAAAATATAGGATACAGAGTAATCAAAGGACCAAAAATAAAAGTAGATATTAAGGAGAATAAAGGTTCTTGGAAAAATATAGGTGGAACTTTAACTGAGGAGATAAGTAAGAGATATTTTGTTACTTATATGGATCATGGAAAGGATCCAAGAAAAGATAGTTATGCTTATTTAATACTTCCAATGTTTTCCAAAGAAGCCGTAGATAACTATGATGTTTCAAGATTTGAAATAGTTAAATTGGATGAGGAAGCTCATATAGTAAAAGATAGAAATAGTGGAGTATTAGCTATGAATTTTTGGAAGGATAGTGTACAGGAGTTTGAAAATATAAAAGTATTTTCAGCAATGTCAATTATCAAAAATGAAAAAGATGATATATTAGAACTATATGTAAGTGATCCAACACAACTTCAAAACTATAGATCAATACTTGAAATTAAAGGAAATTATAAAGTGATTGAAAGTAGTGATAAAGGTATTTTGGTAAAAAATAGTAAAGATACAACAAAATTAGAGATAGATTTAAGAAATAATGGAAGCACTCAAAAAATAGTTTTACAAAAATTGAATAAATAAGGTTTGGGAGTATATATTATACTCCCAAATAAAGAAGAACACTTCCTTGAAAGGAACTGTTCTTCTTTATAATTTAAAGTGTTATTGGTAGTAATTTTTATAATATAATCTCTTCTATCTTTATTTTAGGAAGAATATCATTTAATATATCCATATCTATTGTTCCTGTAGTATCTAACATAGCATTAGTTGTTCCACAGGCAATTCCTAATTTAAAACATTCAGATAGGGTTCTATCTTGAGATAGAGCATATGCAAAACCACCTACTGTTGAATCTCCAGAACCTACAGTGTTTTTTATAGTAACTTTAGGGAAAGTCCCTTTATAAATCCTATCAGCTGTAACTAATAGAGCTCCACTACCTCCAAGAGTAATCATTACATTTTGAGCTCCTCTACAAATTAACTCCTTACCTGCATTGATAATATCAACTTCAGTTTCAAGTTTTCTATTTAAGATAAACTCTAACTCCTCTTTGTTTGGTTTTATCAAGAATGGTTTAGCTTCTATTCCTGCTAATAGAGTTTCACCACTGGTATCTAGAATAAATTTTACCCTTTTTTTATTACTTTTCTCTATAAGAGTATTATACATTAAAGGGTCAATTCCTTTTAATAAACTTCCAGAAGCACAGATTATTTTTATAGAGTCATCTTGTAAAATCTCTGAGAATTTTTCTTTGAAATTATTAGAAACTTCAAGATCTCCTTTTCCAGATTCTAAGATCTCTGTAATGCCATCAATATTTTTATCTACAATAGCTATACAAGTTCTAGTTTCGTACTCACTCTCTAAAAAATCATTTTTTATTGAATTTTCATTTAATTTCTTTAAAAATAACTTACCTGTAAAGCCACCAATGATACCTGTAGCTAAAATATCTCCACCTAAAATATTTATTATTCTACTTACGTTTATACCCTTTCCACCAGCATTTTTTTCTATCTCTTTGGTTCTATTTACATTTCCAAGAGTAAAATTTTCAATGGAATATCTAACATCTATAGCAGGATTCAGTGTAATAGTTAGGATCTTATTCATAATTAAGCCTTTCCGTTACTTCCACACATTAATATTTTTTCCATTGCCACCTTTTTCATAACCTCTTTTGCAGGTCCAAAATATTTTCTAGGATCGCTTTCTTCAGGTTTAGATACTAATACTTCTCTCAATTTTGCAGCAAATGGCATTTTTAATTCTGTTGCTATATTAACTTTTGTTATTCCAAGCTCGATAGCCTTTTTAACTTGGTCAGCTGGAACACCAGATGCTCCATGTAGAACTAATGGAATATCTACAACAGCTCTAATCTCTGCTAATCTTTCAAAATCTAATTTAGGTTCCTCTTTGTAAACTCCATGAGCTGTCCCTATTGCCACAGCTAAAGAATCTATTCCAGTTCTCTCTACATACTCTTTTGCTTGAGCTGGATTTGTATATTTACTATCTTTTGAATCTCTTACTAGATCATCTTCTTGACCACCTAAAACTCCTAACTCACCTTCAACTGTTACATCGTATCTATGAGCATAGTCAACAACCTCTTTAACTCTTCTTACATTCTCTTCAAAATCAAAGTGAGAAGCATCTATCATTGCTGATTTTGTACCTATTTGAATAGCATTTTTGATCTCATCAAAGCTTTCGTGATGATCTAAGTGCATTGCTATTGGTATATCATACTTATTTGCACAGATCTCAACTAGTTTTATAAAAAATTCTGGTCCTGCATATTTCATTGTTCCAGGAGTAGCAGCTACGATAATTGGTGATCTAAGTTCTACAGCTGCCTCTACAACAGTTTGAATAGTCTCCATATTATGTACATTAAAAGCTGGTACAGCATATTTTCCTTTTTGTGCATCTAATAATAATTGTCTTGTTGATACTAACATTTTTTTCCTCCTCTAAATTTTTTCTAACTATTTGTACTCGTGGATTATTACACCTTTAACAACTCTATTTACTTCTCCAGTTGGGCAAGGATTGTCAGGATTTATTCCTAGTTTTGCTGATTTCATAAGAGATAGCAATTGTCCATATACTAAGTATCCTAAACCTGCGAATACCTCTTCAATTTTTCCTAATTTTTCATCATTAAATGAGAAATAATAATCACAATTATTTTTAACTTCTTCATCAAAAATAGTATCTAAAACTACTATTTTTTTCTTTCCACCCTCATTTTTAAACTCTTTTAATAGATCTAACTCATAAACTCTTGTGTGAGAGTTATTAGACATCATACATACAATAGCTGTTTTTTCATTTACTATTGATTTAGGACCATGTCTAAATCCTAAGAATGTATTGTAGAATGATGCAAGTTTTCCACCAGTTAACTCTAGTACTTTTAATGAAACTTCTTCAGCAAGTCCTTTTAGAGCACCATCTCCTAAGTATACTATTCTTTCTAGATCTAAATCTGTTATGATCTCTATATTTTCAAGGATTCTATCTATATTTTTTTCAACTACATTTGAAACATAAGCAACTTTTTCCTCTAATTCTGCAAAGTTTTCTCTCAATAGGATTAATACACCTGCAACCACCATAGAAGAGAAACTTCCAGTCATAGCAAATCCCTTATCATTTGTTCTTTCTGGCATCAATAGAAGGTATTTATTTTCCCCTTCTTTAGAGATTTTAGCAAGTTGTCCTTCAGGATTACAAGTTATGAAAATGTGATGTATATTTTTAACTAATTTATCAGCTAGATTAACTGTAGCAACACTTTCAGGAGAATTTCCAGATCTAGCACAAGATACTAGAATAGTTGCAACATCTTTTTCAAGATATTGTTCAGGCATAGAAACGATGTCAGTAGTAGGAACTGATAAAACATCAATATCTACTTTGCTATTAACATATGAGCATAGAGTATTTCCTACAAACTCAGAAGATCCAGCTCCAGTAAAAATAACTTTAACTTTTTCCCCTTTAACTCTATTAATAAATTCCCCAATTGATTTAAGATTTTTCTTTACGATTTCAAGTTCTTCTTTCCAAATAGAAGGTTGTTGAATAATTTCTTCCCAAGTTACACAATTTTTAAATTCCATAATAAACTCCTTTTAATCAAAATACTATTATTCACATCATTATGTTGTCCGTACAAATTTATGTTTATACAGATATAATAACATTTTTATAAGATTTTTACAAGTTAATTTTTAATGACATGTTAACGTGTTATTTACATATCTACTAAACTGTTTTAATATTTTTTATATTAAAAAAATACATTTAAGTATTGACAATTACAAAAAAAGGTATTACAATTGATTAAAAAGGTACGTACAACATAATAATTTTTTTAAAATTAAGGAGGGCTCGTTATGCCTAATATCGTATTAACTAGAATTGATAACAGATTGATACACGGTCAAGTAGCAACTGCTTGGACTCAATACTCAGGAGCTAACCTTTTACTAGTTCCAAATGATGATGTTGCAGTGAATACTACTAGACAAAATCTTATGAACCTTGCAGCACCTAAGGGAGTTCAAACAAGATATTTTTCTATTCAAAAAACAATTGATATTATTCACAAGGCTGCAGATAGACAGCTAATTGCAATTATAGCTGAAACTCCGCAAGACGTAGTAAAATTAGTAGAGGGTGGGGTACCAATTACTAAGGTTAATGTTGGGAATATGCATATGTCTGAAGGTAAAAAACAGATATCTAAAGCAGTGTGTGTAGATGAAAGTGATATAAAAGCATTTTTAAGATTGAAGGAATTAGGGGTAGAAGTAGAAATACAGAGAGTTCCTACAGAATCAAAAGATAATATTTGGGAGCTTATCAAGTAAAAATTGAAGGAGGAAGACTATGTTAGTAGAATCACTGTTAATAGCAATATTTGCTGGTATTGCTGGAATTGATTTGTTCAACGGACTTTTCCATATTCACAGACCTCTTGTAACAGGGGCAGTCGTTGGGCTAATCTTGGGAGATTTAAAAATGGGACTTATTGCTGGAGCAACTCTTGAGCTTGTTTGGATGGGAGCAGTTCCTGTTGGAGGAGCACAACCACCTAACGTTGTAGTTGGAGGTATAATTGGAAGTACTTTTGCTATATTAACTAAACAAGATCCTGCAACAGCTGTTGGAATTGCAATACCTTTTGCAGTAGCTGTACAAGCTTGTATCACATTACTATTTACATTTTTCTCACCAGTAATGCACAAGGCTGATAAATATGCAGAAGATTGTAATACTTTTGGAATTGAAAAAATAAACTATTTGGGAATGGCTTTATTATTTGTATTTTATTTCGTTGTAACTTTCCTTCCTATATCATTGGGAGCTGAGGCTGCTAAAAATATAGTAGAACTACTACCAGAATGGTTAATTGCTGGATTTGGAGTAGCAGGAGGATTAATGCCTGCAATAGGTTTTGCTATGTTACTTAATATCATGTTTAAGAAAAATTATATTATATTCTTCGTATTAGGATTTATTTTAGCAACTTATTTAAACCTACCTGTTATAGGTATTGCAGCTATTGGTTTCATCATTGCTTTATATGATTACTATATCAATAAAAAAATGGATAGTTTAGAACCAGTTGCAACAACAAATGGTGAGGAGGACTATAGTGATGGAATATAGAGATACAAGTAAGGATAAAGTTTTAAATAAAAAAGATCTAAATAATATGGTTTGGAGATCACTTTTATTACAAGCATCTTTTAACTATGAAAGAATGCAAGCTGGTGGTTGGTTATACTCTTTACTTCCAGGATTAAAGAAAATCCATAAAAATAAAGAGGATTTAAGTAATTCAATGAAATTACATCTAGAATTCTTTAACGTTCACCCATTCTTAGTAACATTTGTACAAGGATTAGTTCTAGCAATGGAGGAAAATAAAGAGAGTAGAGATTCAATAAGGGGTATAAAAATAGCTCTTATGGGACCACTTGGAGGAATAGGAGATGCTCTATTCTGGTTTACATTACTTCCTATTGCAGCCTCTGTTGGAGTTTCATTAGGAATACAAGGAAATATAGCAGGGCCAATTATTTTCTTGTTAATATTCAATATAGTACACATATTCTTAAGATTTTTCTTAATGCATTACTCATATAAAATGGGAGTTGGTGCAATTGAAAAATTAAAAGATGACACTCAATATGTAACAAATGGATCATTAATCTTAGGATTAACTGTAATTGGAGGATTAATAGCTTCATTTGTAAGAATGAATATAGCTTATGTTGTAAATTTAGGAAGTATTAGCATAGATATTCAAAAGGATATCATTGATAAGATTATGCCTAACATGCTTCCATTACTATATACACTATTTATGTTCTATTTATTGAAAAAAGGTAAAAAACCAATATTCTTAATTTTAGTAACATTGGTAATTGGAATAGCTGGAAAATTTATAGGAATACTATAGGAGTGGTGAAGCAGTTATGATACCTATTATAATAACAGGTCATGGATCTTTTGCCACAGCAATAAAAGAGACTATAAAATATATTATTGGAGAGCAACCTAATCTTCATTTTATAGATTTTAATAATGGAATGGGAAATAAAGAGCTTGAAGATAGATTGAAAGAGGTTCTTTGTGAATGTAATAGCGATCAGGTAATATTTTTAACTGATTTAGCTGGAGGAACACCATTTTCAACAGCTGTACTATTGAGTGAGAATAAACCAGGATATAAAGTTTTTGGTGGTTGTAATATGCCTATGGTTATCACAGCAGTAGAATTATCAGAAGAGGATAGTATTGAGGATATTACTGAGGAGATATTAAATGCTGCCAAAGATGGAGCTATTCAATTTCAAACTGTAAAAGTTGAAGAGAATCTAATAGAAGATGATGGAATATAGAGTAGATAGTTAAAATATAAAAGGAAAAAAATTATTTTCAATGGCTAGTGCTTGTGCAATGTTCATTGTAGTAATTTTTTTCCTTTTTTCATATCTATTATTTCTGTTTAAAATTTTTAATACATAGAGTAGCAGCTCCGAAAAATCCAGAGTTCTCTCCTAGATCTGGAGCAACAATATAGTTTTCAATATCATTGAAGATAAATTTATTTTGTAAATATCCATTTAAAAGATTTATAACAGATTTTCTAATTATAGGGAATAATTGTTTATGTTTCATTACATCACCACCTAAAATGATTTTTTCAGGTGATAAAACTAAGATATAGTTAACTATTGCATGAGCAATATAGTAAGCCTCTAAATGCCAAGCTGGATGATCAGAGGACAATTTTTCAAGTGGAAGATTCCATCTTTTTTCAATAGCAGGACCAGAAGCCATACCCTCCAAACAGTTTCCACCATGGAAAGGACAGTTACCTGTAAACTTATCTCTAGGGTGTCTATTTACAAAAATATGTCCCATCTCAGGGTGTATAAGTCCGTGTATAAGTTTATTTTCAACAATAGCAGCTCCACCAATACCATTACCAATAGTAAGATATATGGCATTTTTAACATTTTTAGCAGCTCCCCAAGTAGTCTCTCCAAGTAAACCAGCATTTATATTGGTATCTAAGAAAACAGGCACTCCAAGTTTCTCTTTAAAAGTTCCAACAATATTGTAATTTCTCCAAGGCTCTTTTGGAGAGGATGTTATAAATCCATAAGTTTCAGACTCAGGATTTAGATCCAAAGGACCAAAACAACCGATACCCAAAGCAGAAATCTCCTTATCTTTAAAAAAATCCAAGACTAAAGGGATTGTTTTGTCTGGTGTTTCAGTTAAAAAACTAGTTTTTTCAAGTGTATTTCCATTTTCATCTGTAATACCACAAATAAATCTTTTTCCACCTGCATCAATAGCACCAAATTTCATAAAAATCTTCCTCCTTAACAAATTCTTTATACTATATTTTACCACAAAAAAATAAAATTTCCTTGCTAATTATATAAAAAAGGTTACTATAAAATTATAATAACCTTTGATTTTTTATTTTGGTTCAAAAATAAAATCTTTAGAGAAATATACCTTAATATTTTTATTTTTATAGAAGATAGGGTGGAATTTCCAGTGTTTCAATGCTTTTTCCACTTCACTATCAAAACCAAATTTTTTATGTGATTGTGTGATCTCAATTTTTTCTACTTCACCATTAAGTCCAACTAGGAATCTAGCTGAAACAATAACTTTTTTTCTATATCTTATTTTTTCAGCTTGAATTGGATAATCTGGCTCAACTTGTTTAAGTATCTTATACTCTATTCCGTCAGAAGATGAGGCTGTGAAGATACCATCTTTACCAATAGAAAAGTTTCCACTTGCTAAAATCTCTTCAGTTTCATTTGAAGCTGTATTTTTAGTAGCTTCAACCTTTTCCTCTTTGATTGTTTCAACTTTTTCAATCTGTTTTTTTTCTACTTTTTCAACTTTCTTTTTCTTATCTTTTATCTTGCTTTTAACATCAGGTTTAACAATCTCTTTTTTAGGAGTTTCAATTTTAGGAGGTTCTGGCTTTTTCTCCTCCTTTGGTGGAGTAGGAGTAACAGCTTTTTGACTCTCCTTTTTAACAGGACTCTTTATCTTTACTGAGATAGGAGCCACATTCGTCTTTAATGATACAGGGGCATCACCCTTTACTCCTCTTTCATGCACTATGAAAAGAGACATATGGATTAAAAGAGCAACAATAAAAAAGTAAAGAATATTATCTTTTTTATTCATAGAAATTTATTCCTAAATTCTCTACACCAGCATTTTTAACTTTAGAAACTACATCCATAATAACCTGATATTTTAGTTCCTTATCTCCTGAAATTGTTACTTCATTTACTCCATTTAAAAGTGTATTTAAGTTTTCAAGTTCTATAGGTTCAGACTGTCCATCTTTACTGATAAAGTATTTACCATCTTTGTCTATAATGATTTCAATACTTTTATTGTCTTGATTAGGAGTCTCAACATTGGCTGAAGGAAGCTCAATATCTATATTTCCATATTTATTAAAAGTAGTAGAAACCATGAAGAAAATTATAAGTAAGAATACGACATCAATAAGTGGAGTCAAATCTAATGCCATAATAGGTCTTTTTTTTCTAAATCTTCCCATTTCTTACCTCTTTCTTAAGATATTGATAAGATTAGTTGTAACTTTGTCAATATCAACTTCAATTTCTTCGATTTTTTTATTGAAAAGATTGTAAGCAATAATTGTAGGGATAGCTATTGACAATCCACCAGCAGTAGTAATTAGAGCTTTAGAGATTCCAGCAGCAACAAGAGTAGGATCTCCAGCACCAAATGTAGCAAGGTTTCTAAAAGCTTCAATCATACCTGTAACTGTTCCTAATAATCCAATCATTGGAGCTATATAACCAATTATACCAAGAAGGTGTAATCTTTTTTCTAAGTATCCAATTTGATCAATACTGATCTCTTTAACTAGTTGATCGAAATGGTGGAAATCCCCCTCTCTATCACAACGACAAAGGAAAGATTTAACTGTACAACCAACAGAGTTTTTCTCTCTATCACAAAGGTTGATAGCACAACACATATCATCAGATCCAACAGCAGTTATAATTTCATTTATAAAATTTTTATTCTGAATTTTTTCTCTACGGAAAAAGAAAAATAATCTTTCTAAAATAATAGTCAATGCAACAATCGACATAGAAAATAGCACCCACATCAATGGTCCACCAGCATTTAAATAATACATCATAATAAATTGTCCTCCTTAAAATATACATAACTAAAAATTTGTTTTTCAAATTAATTTTATAAAAATGTAGGATACCACAGACTAAAATGGTACCCTAACAAATAATACTATTAAATCAAAAAAAAGTCAAGTTCAAAAATTTTATTATGTATATATTTTGTATGGCAAATTAAAATGTATGACCTAAATAAATTTCGAATAGAGGTGAAGAGTCTTCTATATTATTTGAAATCATAAAAGTCATAGGACCTAAAAAAGTGTCCCAACCAATTCCAGCACCATATCCATACTCTCTATTTTCAAAAACCTTAGTTGAATTTTGGAAGCTTAGATTTGAATTTGAGTATGTTAAAACATTAACTTTTGTCAAAAGATAAAGAGTCTCACTCAAATTAAATTTTGTACCTAAGGAAGCGATATAGAACTCATCAGCATATTTACCCATTATAGGTAATCCTATAAAGCTTTGGCTGATCTCACTATTTTTACTTCCACCAATTCTAAATAATTTACTATTCTCAACATGATCTCCAGAGATTTTTCCAAAATTTGTTCCCAATGAGATTGAGAATCTATTAACCAAAGGATAATTTAAAGAGATTTCTCCAGAGAAACCATTGTAGTCACTGTTCTTTTTGAGCTCCTCTCCTACAAAAGCTTGAAGTAGTAATGATGTACCACTAGAAGGGAAAGTCTTATTATTTAATGTATCAAAGTAGATAAAAGGTTTAATATATCCAAATTGATTTTTACCTTGGAAATCTAAGTAATTTGAATCTCCTTCATAGTGTGAGGAGTTATGGTTTTCATATCCAAATTTAATTCCAGAAACAAGGCTATTGGAGAAGGTAGTTCCAAAAGAAAACTCAGTGGAAAATATACCAGTTCTATAGGTTGAAACTTTTTTTCCTTCATTATATATAAAGTAAGGAGAAGTTTTATATCCCATATCAAAAGATCCTAAGATCTTAAAATCTCCCATTTCATAGAAAGAGAGTGTATTTACTGCTATTTTTGGATATTTTGAAATTTCAGCAGTAAGGCTATAGTTTCTAGTCCAAACACCAAAGTTTGGCACAGTGGTAGCTATTTTTACAGCAGCACCATAATCAGATACATAGTTAAGTGATGCACTAATATCAATACTATCTTTTTCCTTTATAATAAATGTTATATCAGAACCATTTACTTCATAATAAAGTTTTTCTACATATGGAATAGAGTATATCTTTTTAGCCCAAAGTTGTAGATCCTCTTTGGTATATGAGCCATTTTTAGTTTTAGGAGCTAACTCTCTAACTTTCTTTTTGGTAAGAATGGAGTTACCAACTAATTTTATATCAGATATTTTTAGAGTATTATCCTTTAGAACTTTTGCTTTTTGCTTTATAAACTCATCTTTATAGGATAGGTTTTTAAGAAGATAATCAACTTCCAAAGCTGAAGTTTTCCCTTCATCAACCAACTTTTCTAAATCTGAAAAATCAACAGTATTATGATCTTTAACTTTTGGAGTGATGAGTATATCAGATATTTTTTTCTGGAACTCTATATTTTTATTACCTTGATAAGTGGCAACCTTATCCAAAACTGCTACAACATTTGAATTTTTTTTGATATTAGTAGGATCAGCACTAATGTCTACAGTGATAACAATATCAGCTCCCATATTTATAGCCACATCAACAGGAATGTTATTAGTAACTCCACCATCAATATAGTAGTTGTCACCATCTTGTACAGGTTCTAAAAAGCTAGGAATAGCCATACTTTTGAATGTAGCAAGAGCTAGATCTCCATCTTTTAATATAGTTTCTTCACCAGTATTTAAGTTAGTAGTGATAGCTCTATATGGAATAGGAAAATCATCAAAATTATCTATGTTTTCAGCTCTATTAAAGATATATTTAAGTTGTAGATATATATATTCACCATTTAAAAATCCCATAGGAAGAGATAGATTCATATCCTTATCAATACTCACTTTAAATGGATATTTTTCACTGGCAAATTTATCTTCGATATTTCTTAAAGTACGATCTTTATTGTTGTTCATAAGAGCTAGAAAGTTCATTTGAAGAATGATTTTTTCAATCTCTTCTGGAGAATAGCCAACAGAGTACATAGCTCCAATAATACTACCAGCACTAGTACCTACAATAAAATCAATAGGAATTTGATACTCTTCCAATACCTTTAAAACACCAATGTGAGCAGCTCCTTTTGCCCCACCACCACTCAAAACAAGAGCAATCTTTGGACGAGAGGAGTTGAAATTACCAGTAGTAATTCCATCAGAATTACTATTATAGATTTTGTTTTTTAGATTTTCTAGATTCTCCTTTTTCATCATAAGAAGTTCAATCTCTTTATCAATAGCTTCCATTCTCTGAGTTTTATTCTGATATTCTTGGGAAAAAATCGACAAGGATAGAAAGAGAAATAATAGAATTTTATAGATCATAAAATACCCTCCTAAAAAGTAAAATATAGTAGAGAAAATATTGTAAATATGTTAATATTATATCATAATAAAATTAAACTAATAAGTCTATTTTTTAAGGGGGAGATTAAAGGATAATGACACAGAAGAATAAGAGTATGATAGCGAGATTTAAGATACTTCAAGTAGCTTTAAATGAGTTTGCCAATTATAGTTATGAAAACTCATCAATAAATAGAATTTGTAGTGAAGGAAATATATCTAAGGGAGTGATGTATCATCATTTTAAAGATAAGGATGAACTTTATCTACTATGTATTAGGTATTGCTATGATGTAATGACGAGCTATTATAAAGATAATTTAATCTCAAGTGATAACTGGAAAGATGAGATAAAAAGCTTTTTTGAGATTAGATATAATTTTTTTAGAGAGAATCCAATGTTAAAGAGAATATTTTTTAATACTTTGTTGAGAATGCCTAAACATTTAGAGAAAGAGATAAAAAGAATAACAAAAAGTTTAGATGAATTAAACTATAATTTTTCAATGAAGATTTTACAAAAAATTAAGATAAGATATGGATTGAAACCGGAAGAGATAATATTTTTGTTAGATGTAGTGCAAAATATGTTAAATGAGAAATTTCACAAAAAAATGGAGAGTTTAGAGGAGGGGAATGACATCTCTTTGGAGTATGAAAAGACAGCAGAAAAATGGATTGACATAATACTTTATGGAATATGTGAAAGAGATTAGTATAAAATTCTTTATAATCTTGTCAAAAAATATTTAAAAATATTTAATATAATAAAAACTAGACTCTTAGGTCTAAAAGGAGGAGAAAATGAAAATAAAGAGTTTAATAGTTTTTTTGATTTTATTCTTATTTGGATGTAGTAATAATAAGCCAAAAGATGAAAAACTAGTAACTGTACAGGAAGAGAGAGAGTACCTACAAAAATATGGTACATCACTATCTCTAGATGAAGTGATAGAGATAGCTAGAGATAGAAACTTAGATTTAAGAATTAAAAGACTAGAAACAGAGATAGCAAGTTTAGATAGAAAGATAGCCTTTGGAAATTTTTTACCCTCTATAACATTGGGTGCAAATTACACAAAGCTAGATGACCCTATCAATTTGGAGATGGGATTACCTTCATTACCACCATTACCATCAGCATTGCCATTGCCACCCCAAGTAGGAGGATTCTTATCTAAATTACCAAAATCAATAGAGACAAAACTTGTAGATGAGAGTTTTCAAACTGTAGGAATAGCTGCTCAAATACCAATATTTGTTCCATCTACTTGGTATCTATATAGTGCTAGAAAAAAAGGTGAGGATATAAGCAAGTTGGCTGAGAGCTTTGCTGACAAGATGTTGCAATTACAGGTGATGAGTGAATATTTCTATATATTAGCACTAGAGTCAGAGAGAGAGACTTTAATAAACAATCTAAAATCCTCTGAAGAGTTAGAGAGAAAAGCAGAAGTATCTCTAAAAGTTGAGGGTATTTTAGATTGGGAGTTAAAAAAAGTTCAAACTTTAGTTGAAAGTCAAAAGATATCTTTAAATAAAAATGAGAGAGAGTTAAAAATAGCTAAAATGAACTTAAAAAGAACTCTTAACTTAAACTTACAAGAGGATATTGTTTTAGAAAAAATTGATACAAAAGTAGTGGAGCTACC
>NZ_JBEFNA010000012.1 GCF_040199715.1 Fusobacterium sp. SYSU M8D902 | reverse complement strand
AGAAAAAAGCCAAAGAGATTAAAAAATCTCTTTAGCTAATTTTAAAACATATGGCTATTAAGTTTGCAACAGCCCCTAATATTATCTATTGAATTGATTAGAATCTATATCCAGCACCAACGTTTACACCATATGATTTCATATCTTCTGAACCAAACTCATAAGTAAATCCTCCATTATAGAAGAATCCATTTTCATTTGCAACTTCTGCACCTAAGTTAAATTTAAGCACATTTTCAGATAATTCTCCACCGTGTACTCCAAATTGGTTACTAGCTGTATTAGCTCCAAAGAATTGTCCTTTGAACTCTTTGTCAGTATCTCCAAATGTTTTAACAAAAGCAGTACCAAATTTAACATCTACTTTAGATTTTTCAAGTTGAACAGTTTTTACTAAGTCTGCTCCTAATTCAGTATCAAATGTTGTTACATCTGTATCAGTTAATCCGAAGTATGAATCTTTAGCAGAATCTTGTTTTAAGTGAGTATATCCTAATTTTACTTTAGGTTGAATTGATAATCCATCTCCTAAATCTCCTAAGTATTTAGCTTGAACATATCCACTTAAAGCTTTTGTATCATATTTATCTTTTCCTACTACATTAGCAGCTGTATTAGTTGCATCATATTTACCTAATTGGTATCCTAATCCAGCAGTAAGATCATAGTTTCCTAATGATTTTACTCCATAGAATCCTAAGTAGAATAGGTCTCCATCAGCTTTTCCACCTGTTACATCTAAATCTTGTTTAGAACCAGCAAATACTAAACCAGTTTTTGTAGTGTCATTTACTCCATACTCTAAAGAAGCTAATAATCCAGAAGTTTCGTTCTCAACATCATATTTTCCAACTATTCCATCTCTCTTATACTCATCTTTATTGTAGATTGCTCTACCTTCAGCAGTAAATTCTCCAGCTTTTACATTGTTAGATAATGAAAGTATAGTTCCTTCATTTAATTTTAAGTTGTCATAAGCTGCTCTAATAGTTTCAGCATAGATAGATCCAGAGTATATTTTATCCATTTGTCCTTCTCTTTCTGATGTAACTTGAGAGAAGTTTCCATTTACCATTTGAGCTCCGTTGTTAACTGTGTTTAATCTAGCATCAGCAAATAGAGATTTATTATAAGTAACATGTAAGATGTTATTTGCTGTGTCTAATTTAGTAGTATAAACACCAGTTGTTTTATCCTGATATTTATTTATTGTATGTTTTATAGTGTCATTTTTTCCATTTAAGTGAACATCTTGATCTGTAGTTAAGTTAGTTGTATCAAAATCTATATTTCCATTTATAGTTACAGCATCTGTTGAGTTTTGAAGAGCATTCTTTCCATCTTTATCTATAATAAATATAGTAGTTCCTGTAGTATTATTAGTTAATGTTGTTGCTTTTGTAAATGATGAATCTGAAGAAAGAGTTAATTTATCAGAACCAACTGCTTTAGTTCCAGTTCCTACATTTATATTTTTAACTCCTATTTCTCCATTAATATATGTATTACCAGATACATTTAATTTATTTTCATTGTTATCACTTGATATTCCACCATTAAAGCTAACATCTTTTAAATTTAATGTAGAACTATTAGTTAGATTAACTGCAATTCCATTTTCAAATGTATTTACATTATTTCCTGTTATAGAAAGATTTATTCCATTTGCATTTAATAATCCATCTTTACCGATGTTAACAGTAGTATTTTCAATCGAAATATTATTATTATTAGGGGTAATAGTAGATTTGATTAAGTCTACTTTCCCTATAATATTTAGAGATTTTAATTTAATGGCTTCTGAAGAACTTGTATTTATTTTAGTTGCTTTATCTTTTCCTAAAGTAACAGAAGATTTAAAAGAGTTTCCTTTATCATTTATAACTTTTGTATTTAATTCTCCTGATAAATAAATACTGTTTTTATTTTCTAAAGAATTTCCTTTATCATCTTGTATAGCACCTAAATGTTCAACTCCAGTTTTACCAGTGAATAAGCTATTTACATCAAAGTTTTTATCAGCACCTTTGACTATTATTGTTCCTGTACTTTCAACATTTTTTATGCTATCAGTATTATTTTTTATAGCAGAACTTTCTGTATCATTTAAAATAATTGTTCCAAAGTTTTTAACAATAGAATTTCCTGTTAAAGCTACTGCTGTTCCTTTACTAACTATAATAGTACCTTCATTTATAAATTCAACTTTAGAAGCATTTTTTTCTCTATTTGGATTTAAGTCAACAACTGCTCTAGCTCCTATACCGTCTCCTTTAATATAGTCAGTTTCTAATGTTGCTCCTTCTTTATTAGTTATAGTAAGATCTGCAGTTATATTTCCTTGTACAGCAATAGCACTTGCAGACCCTCCACCTCTTACAGTAGATTTTATATTTCCGTAGTTCTCAATAGAAGAAACAGCATTTACATTATTAACAAAAATTCCATCTGTTGTCTCAAAACCTTGGACATTTATGTTACTACCTTTTTCTAATGTTATTTTAAAACTATCTTTAGCAAAAATACCAGTTCCAAATTTCTCATTAATTTCTATAATTTCATTTTCTTTTAAAGTGAAATTTTGCCCATTATTTATTTCTTGTGTTTTAGTATAATTTGCTCCAAAAGAAACACTTCCCATTATTAAGAATCCAACTACAGTTGCAGTTGTTACAGCTACTTTGTTTTTAAGCCAGTGTTTTAAGGCTTTTTCTGTGCTAATTAAATTATTCATCACTCATTCCTCCCTAAAGAATTTTCCCGAATTTTATAATTTAAGAATAAAGATAAATTTACTTTGAAAATTATACTATAGTAAACTTAAATTGTTTAAAAAATAATAGTTACAATATAACAAAATAATATCCTTATCAATAAATTACAATGAAATTTTAGCATAATTTCACAAAAATTTCAAGAATTTTTACTTTAATTAAACATATTTTTGTAACATTGAACAAATAAAATTAGATAAGAAACTAGATTTCATTATAAAAATTATAAATAGTTAGCAAACTATTTTTGTTGCTTAATTAAAAAGCACCACCGCCACCACGGTTACCTCCCCCACCAGAAGAACCACCACTAAATCCTCCGCCACTTCCTCTTGAAGATGGTCTAGAATTAGATAGAGCTCTTGTACTATGAATAACAGAATTAGAAATAGTTCTCTCTATATTTCTAAATCTAGAATTTCTATCATACATACCCATAAGAGGCATTCTGTTAAGTCTTCTTCTATCAATATCGTTATTTTCTACATATATTTCTGAATATCCCTTAGCCACCTCTTCAGCTACGCCCAATGCAATAGCATATATAAAGTGTTGTTCCAAAATATATATAGGGGATAGCTTAGCTTCTTTAAAGTTTCGGTAATCAATTAAGAATTTTTTATAGTCAAGCCACTCTGCTCTCAATTTTTCAGCTTCCAATGTATATCTTCTTCCAGATGTAGAAAACATAATAATAAAAAATGATATAAAAGGGAAAAATATAAATTTACCATCATTAAAATATACTGATAAAAAGACACCACTAGGTAGTCCCAAAACTGCTGTTAAAATTGCTAGGATAATGGGAAGTTTATTTTTTTTCTCTCTTTTAAAACCAACATTTTCAAGATCAATTGCTACCATTGATTGCCATTTTTCATATTTCTGTCCAAAATTAATAGCATTTTTTCTATCTTTTATAACTCTTTCGATCTCTTCCATAGATATTTGAGAGCCATCACCAAGTTTATCAATATACCATTCAATTACAAACTTTTCATAATCTTTCAGATCTTTTAAGTCTAAGTTTTTCTTTCTAAGTATACTCTCTTCTCCCTCTGATATCTCAAGATAATCTCTTCTAACTAAATCTATAACTGTAGCAAGAAGATGATTAGGGAGTATACCACCACAAGCAATTGCTCCACCAACTGCTGGAGAAAAATTATTAGGAGCTTCTTTAAAATACTCTCTATGCTCAATGTTAACTTTGTGTTTTCTTATGTTTTGTATATAGTTAAAGAACAGTACAAAAGCTACCCAAGCTAGGAAAACTACAAAAATTAAGTCTTCAATTATATCTTTCATCTCTAAAAATTTTCTATGAAGATCAGCTTTATCAGCTAACTTATTTTCCATTTTTAAAATCTTATCATATCCAGCTTCATTTTTAATATGTGAAGGATCTATGTTAGATAGGATATCTTTAGGAAAGAGTATATTTGCCTCTACAAACTCTCCAGAGTAGTAGTTATGAAGAGTATATAGTATCTCTTTTCCATTTATTATATCAACATCTCCTATAAGTGGTCCATGTCCAAAAGCTTTTATCTTGTTTGTTGGTACTTTTTCAGGAAGAGTAATCTTAACTTTAATATTATCTATATTAGATTTCCAACTCTTTCCCACCATTTTTCTATTGAATTGAGCAATATCATTGTATACAGTAACTCCTTGAGTGAGTGTGTAATTAAAGAGAAACCATTTATTTTGATTTCTCATAGGATAGTAAAGTTTTATTTTCATAAGTTCATCACTATTATTGACTGTATAAGTACCTTTATTGTGACTATTGCTGTTTTTAGCTGGATAAAACTCGCTATTTTGTTCATAGAATACCTGTAGATCTTTCAACTCTCCATATCCACTATAATCAATATTATAGAGAATTCCATTTATATTATATGAATTGTACTCTACCAATTCAGTGATATTGACACTACCATCTCTATTTATCTTAGCTTCTATATTGAGATTAACAACACTATATTTTGGACTAGCTAAGGTATATAAAGACAATAGAGCAAAAGTAAATAAAATAGGCAGTAATTTGTTTAAATAAGTTTTAAATTTTCCCATATTTCTCTCCCTGATAATTATAGTATAAAATAAAAAATACTAATGATAAAAACTGTTTTATACTTCAAAAAACAATTAATACCATTAGCATCACCCTCTTATATAGCGTTTAAAATTTATTTCTATCAACCCACTATAAGTATACTACGTAAATAGAATTTTAACAATATTTTTTTGTTATTTTTTTATTTGAAAATAAAATTGAAAGGAGAGAAACTAAATGTTCTCTCCTCTATGATAAATACCCTATTTTTAACCCATATGACCAAAACTTAGTATCTTAAATTCCAGTCATTTTTCTTAAATCGTTGCAGATAAATTGTGCTTTTGAACCAAATATAGCTTGAACTCCATGAGCTCCAACTTTTAAAACTCCAGATGTTCCTAATTTTTTAAGAGAATCATCAACTACAAGACTACTGTCTTTAACTTCAACTCTTAATCTTGTGATACAAGAATCTAGAGAGATTATATTTTCTTTTCCACCAAGTGCTTGTAAAACACCAACAGCTAAAGCATCACCTTCGATAGCTTCAGAACCTGCCTCTTCAGAAGTACTATCATCTCTTCCAGGAGTTTTAAGGTTGAATTTTCTTATAGCAAATCTGAATCCAAAGTAATAGATTACAGAGAAGAAAAGTCCAACTATGATAACCATATACCATCTTGTTTCAAATCCACTAGTTCCTGGTAAAACTCCAAATACGATATAGTCAATTAATCCTCCAGAGAATGTCATACCTATTCTAACATTGAATAGATTCATTAACATAAATGAGATACCTGCAAAGATACAGTGTATTCCATATAATATAGGTGCAACAAATAGGAATGAGAACTCTAATGGCTCAGTAATTCCTGTTAGGAAAGATGTTAGTGCAGCAGAGAATAGAATTCCTCCTACTAACTTTTTATTTTGAGGCTTAGCTTCGTGATACATAGCTAAAGCAGCAGCTGGTAATCCAAACATCATAAATACAAATTTACCTGTTAAGAATTTACCTGCACCTTGATAAGTTGCTGATGAGAATGAATGAACTCCATCTTTTAACATAGCAAACCATATAGTTTGGTCACCTTGTACCACTTGTCCAGCTTGAGTTGTATACTCTCCAAATTGATACCAGAAAGGTGCATAGAAGATGTGGTGTAATCCGAATGGGATTAGAGATCTCTCTATGATACCAAATATTAGAGTAGAGATGTTAGTATTAACATCATTAGCTAAGAAAGATAGTTTTGCTAATCCTATTTGAACAGGTTGCCAAATAGTAGGCATAGCTAATCCAACTAAGAAAGCTACAATAGCTGTCATAATAGGAACTAATCTCTTTCCAGCAAAGAATCCTAAGAAAGCTGGTAATTCAGTTTTATAGAATTTTTTATAACAGATAGCTGCAATGATACCAGCTATTAATCCACCAAAAACACCTGTTTGAAGAGTAGGAATACCTAAAACCATAGCATAAGATAGATCTCCATTAGCTACTCCAACAGCTGCATCTGTCATTATACCCATTGTAGTATTCATAATTAAAAGTGCCACTACTGCGGCTAAGGCTGCTATTCCATCTCCACCTACAAGACCAATAGCTGCTCCAATGGCAAATAGAAGAGGTAAGTTACTAAAAATTACCTGACCTGCTTGCTCCATAAGTGTAAAATGTAGTTTGTTTCCAAAAGCTAAAAATAATCCTGCTGCTGGTAATATAGCAACTGGAGTCATTAAAGCTTTACCAATTTTTTGAACTTCTGCAAAGACTTTCATAATAACCTCCATAATATTTGTAATAACAAATTAAATATATCTCATTTTTCTAAAAAAGTCAATATTTTTTTCAAAATAATTGAGCCTTTTTATTAAAGGAATTGATTTTTTTTTAAAAGTATTGTATTATTTTATTATAATAATTATTAGTATTAAGGAGAAAAGAGTAGTGAAAGATAATCAAGAATTAGAACTATTTCGTTTCAAAATAATTGAGCCTTTTTTAAAAAAGAAAAAGAAATTAAAAGAGATAGAGAATGAGGAGAATATATCCTATGCCACTCTAAAAAGATGGGTTAATGCCTATAAAAAAAATGGAATAATTGGTTTAGAGAAAAAAGCTAGAGAGGATAAAAACTCTTTTAGAAATATAGATGAGAGAGATTTAGATAGGATTAAAGAGGTGTGTAGAAGTTCTGACGAGACTAATATAACACTGTTGTATGATAAATGTAAAGAGATGTTTAATGAGAATTTTACAATAAGCTATGCCACATTTTATAGAATAGTTAACAATATAGATGAGTTTTTCAACAAGACAACAAATAAGTATTTAGAGCAGATAAAAAAGGAGAATCAATGTTACTTAGTTTTTGATATTCCTCTGTATATACTTGTTGATAGTCTATTTTCAAGTAAAAAGATTGTTCCTAGATTGTTGATAATGCTGGACACAGCGTCTTTACAACCAGTTAACTTTGCTATTGATATGTATTCAGCAAACTTCTATTCACTATTGGGCTTTATAAGAGAGGGAATTTTAAAAGCTTCATTAAAAAGTGGAAAATTTATTCTGCCTAAGGAGATACTAGTAGCTTCAAAAAATATCAACAATAAAAAAATATTGAAAGAGATATATAATAGATTGGGTGTAAAGATAAGTGAACATTACACTGAAAATATAGAGGTACATAAGTTTATTGAGTTTATAAAAAAGGATATTGAGGAATTTTATAGAAAACACAATTATGAACTGTCATTTTTGGAGTTGGCAGAGTTTTTGAGCATATATATATATTTGGAGAGAAAAGAGTATGCTTTCAGTATAAATTATAATACAGTGAATAGATTGAAATATATAAGAGAGTTGGATATATTTTTACAGCTTATTTCGAGAAAGGTAAATGATTCAAAGGTTAGGGTGAAAAATTTTCAATACATATCTTCTGATTTTAAGGAATTAAATGGAAAAGATGTATCAATAAAATTTTCACCAATCAATCCCAATGTTATCTATCTATTCCTACAAAATACATATTTAGGATTAGCTAATATCAGTACACTGTTTTTAAAAGAGGATTAAAATTAAAAATTATTTGTTAGCTTATATAAAGAAAAAAAACAGCTTTAAAAGGCTGTTTTTTTGTATAAAGTTTATTTTGTTAAATTTGAGTAAATTGGTTAGAGTCCTCGTTATATAAAACTCCTTTAGCTTTTAACCCCTCTAGTAGCTCCTCCATATCAATATCCTCATCTTCACATAGCTCACTCAAAGATGAGTATTTATCTCTCAATCTCATATTAAGCATACTGTAGGCTATATTTATGTCCATAGTTAGATATTTATTTTTCATTTTTCAACTCCTTTTTAATTCTTTTTAAAATCTCTTTTCTATCAATAGGTGTATTGTTATAATAAGCTTGTTCTAGCTCTCTATTGATCTCAATAAAATCAGGAGAGAATCCCAATTTTACAAGTCTATCCTCAAGATGCACCTTAGGGCTAAAGTTATATCTACTCTTCATAAAATCGCAATAGGCATTATAAAACTCCTTATCATCTTTGCATTTAGCAAGATTACCAAGATTTTCAGAGGAACTATTACCATTTTTTCTAAATAAAAGATAGATTATAGTAGCACCTTGAATTATAATAATAGCTATAAGTCCTATAATTAAATAATTATAATTTTTATGTTGAGAAATTTTTTCATTTCCAACACTATTGATAACTACATTTTCTATTTTATTTTCCACTTGGTTATTTATAGGTGTAGGTGAAGTGAAATTTTTTTCACTGTTGCTAGGAATAATATTTCCATTTTTATTTACTTTAATCTTTTTACTAGGAATAGTTAGGTATTTATAAGCTTTTACAGTAGTATCAAAGTATGGAATTTTTATTTCTGGAGTATCTATCTCTCCAACCTGTTTAGGAATAAGTGCCACTTCAAAAGTTTTTTCAGCATAGTAATTTCCATTGTTAATAGTTTCAAATTTATTTTTTAAACTTTCAAATACATTAAAATCTCTAAACTCTTTTGGAATAATTTTTTCCAATGAGTCTAAATTGGCATCTCCACTTATTTTAACAGTGAGAAGTATAGAATCACCAACATCTATATTGTCACTACTCCAAGTGTAATCAAGAGTAGGTTTTCCTACAATGTTTTGAAAGTTTGTAGGTTTATTTTGTGGAAGAGGAAGTATATTTATATTTAGTTGTTTCCCACCAAAATATTTAGGGGGAGTTGATTCCTCAAAGAAGAAATCTCTTCTACCTGTACTCTGTGTAACTGCCACCTGTCCAGAGCTGATTTTTTTCTCTCCAGATGAGTTAGCTTGTAAGATACCTCTATATGTGTTTATCTTCAACCCCTCTCTACCAGAAGAAGATCTGAAATAGCTCTGTTCATAATTTCCATTTAGAGCAATAGGGCTCATATCCTTTTCAGAAAAATCATTAAATTGAGGTTTCTTACTATATCCAATTGAGTTAATACTAACTGTTGTAAGAAAGTTTTCTTCATAGACAATCTTTTGACCAAAGTAGAATGAATCTCCACTTTTAATTGAGGGTTGAAAACTCATATCCCCATTTATACTCTCTTGCACCTCTTTTTGTACCTCAATATTCAAGGGATTAGACTCTGCCTTTCCCCCTGAAACACTTACTTTTAGAGGAAAACTTTTAATATCGTTGGACATCACTGTATAGATATCCATTTTCTCCTGTGTTTTCTTACCATTTATAATAGAAGTTTTTGAACTTGTACTCTTAGAAAGAATTTGTAAGTTTTCAACTCCTTCAATGTTATAATCTTTCTTATCTTCATTTAAAAAGATGACTCTTATATTAAAAGGTTCGTTTATTGCTGGTTTAGTATTGGAACTTTCAAGAATCACCTCTGAAAAAGATAGGAAAGGTAACATAAGAAAAAGATAGATAATTAATTTTTTCATCTGTTCATCTCCTTTACCATCTATTAGAAGGAGTGTTATTGTTTATGTTCAGCATTCTTTCATTGTTTTTAAAAGATTGCTTCTCATTTCCCTCTAATCTTTTTAGTATAGCTTTTATCTCCTGTTCTTTAATCTCTTTTTCACTCATCTCACCCTCTGTTTGACCACTATTTCCCTTTGAGTTATCCTTTTGCTCTTGAGGATCTTTAGAATCATCTTTTTCAGGTTGAGAGTTTTGTTTTTTATTCTCATTATCATTTTGATTATCAGAATTACTATTCTTTTGTTCATCTCCATTCTTTTGAGAATCCTGTTTCTGTTCACTGTTTTTATTCTCTTTCTCATCTTGCTTTTGCTGATTTTGAGATTGATTTTCTGTATTGTTATTTTGATCTCTGTTTTGCTCTTGCTTATTATTCTGATCTTGTTGTTGATCTTTGTTTTGATCCTTTTTATTATTTTGATCTTGCTTATCTTGATTTTTCTCTTTATCTTTCTGATCTTTATTCTCTTTATTATCCTTGTTCTGCTCTTTTTTATCAGATTCTTTAATTTTTTGTAGTATTAATTCATAATTCTTTTTAATGTTGATATCATCACTCTTTTTCATACCTAATTTATACTCAGCTAGAGCTTTTTCATAAAAAGATTTACTGTTTTGAGCATCTTGATCGCCGAGATAGGCATATGAATTACCTTTTAAAAAGTTCTCATCAGCAGGAGCTTTAACAACCTCATCATATTTTTTTTCAAAATAGAATGATTTTAATATGTTGCTATCCACTCTACTATTTTTCTCTATATCCAAGGATTTTTTATAGTTCTCTCTACCTAGATCAAATTCTTTAGCTAGAGTATTCTTATTTCCTTTTTTTATATAGTTATAGTTTTTTAAAGAGGGATAGTAGTTGAATAGGGCAACTATTGAGAGAATTAAAATCACTGTGGCTACAATCTTACTCCTCATCTTTTATCACCTCTCTAAGTAGATAACCTAAGAGTATGAGTAGAATACCTAAAAAAAGTGGATATTGAAAATACTTTTCATAGACTTTACTCTTCTCATTTCTCTGACTTTTTCTCTCTAAATTAGCACTATCTTGGACAAAGTTTTTAGAATTATCTACAAAATTATTCACCTCATAGTATTTTCCACCATTGTCATCTGCTATCTGCTGTAAAAAACTTGAATTAAGTTTACTGATAACAGCTGAACCTTTATCATCTTTAATAAATCCTCTCTTAGCTCCATTCACATAGTTTGGTATGACATTTCCAGCTTGGGTACCAATTCCAATAGAGTATACATTAATCTTGTTATTCTTAGCAAACTCCAAGGATTTTTTATCAAAATCTCCACCATCTGATAGAATAATTACAGTTTTATTCTCACTTCCTATCTCTGAAAAAGATTTTTCAGCAAGGGTTAAGGCTTGATATAGCTGTGTTCCACCACCAGAGATGAGAGAAGAGTCCAAGGCATTTATATAGTTTTCTGTTATGGAGTAATCATCAGTAAGTGGCATCTGTATATATGCACTATCTGAAAAGGGAATAAATCCAATTCTATCTCCTTTTAGAGATTGTATCAGATTTTTTAAAACTCTCTTACTAGCTTCCAATCTATTTGGGTAGACATCTTCTGTAAGCATTGATTTAGAAGTATCAATAAGAGCATATATATTCATTCCTTTTACCTCTATCTCTTTATCTGCAATCTCTTTTTGAGGAGATAATAGGGCAATGACTACCAATACAGCTCCAGAAACTATTAAAAATATCTTTAATGTAGAGATTCTTCTCTTTATTCTCAATTTTAAAAATCTTAAAATCTCAATCCGTTTTTTCATACCTGAAATCATAATCAAGAGGAGAAGAGAGGGAATTAATATATATACTAAGTTGTTTAAATTACCAAATTGCATTGTTTCACCTCTTTTTATGGAATTTTTATATATTTTTTATATTCAAAAAAAGCACCGATTACCAATAGAAATAGAGCTAATTTTAAGATGTTTTCATAAAGTTCTCTCTCTTCATAGTATGAACGACCATCTATTTTAGTTTTTTCCAATTTATCTATCTCATCAAAGATATTTTGAAATTCACTCTCATTACTTGCTCTAAAGTACTTACCATCAGTGTTATCAGCAATAGTTTTCAATAGATTTTCATCTAACTCTCTATTTTGAACTGTAGTATATCCAAAAGGAACACGTACTCTAATCTCTTTAGCACCAATTCCAATAGTGTAGACTTTAATTCCCAATTCTTTAGCTATCTTACTAGCACCAATAGGACTCATCTCTCCAGAGTTATTCTCTCCATCAGTCATTAGAATGACAACTTTAGATTTAGAATCAGAGGATTTTAACCTATTTAGAGCTACTCCTAATCCCATTCCAATAGCAGTTCTATTGTTGCTTGTAATATCGTCAACTGTTATTTTAGAAACAGTGTCATTGACAATGCTGTGATCAAATGTAAGTGGTACTTTAGTATAGGCATCTCCACCAAAGATTACTAGAGAGATTCTATCATTCCCCCTCTTATTTATAAAGTCCACTAGAAGTTTTTTTGCCTTCTCCAATCTGTTGGGTTTAAAGTCATTTTGTAACATAGATTGTGATAGATCCAAAGCTATAACTATATCTATTCCATCTTTTTTTACTATTCTATTCTCAGATAGTAGCTGTGGACGAGCCAAGGCTATACACATTAGAATAAGTGAGGAAAGGATCAGAAATTTTCCGATCAAATACTTTTTGCTTTTTAATCTAAAAGATTTTAATGGCTTTATACCAGGAACGGCTATCCCTTTTACCTGACGTTTTCTAAAAAATAGAAATATGAGGATAGGGATAAGCAGTAAAAAATAGGGACTTGTAAATCTAAACATCTGTTGTATCCCTCCTTACTTTATTAAAAATTTCAAGAATTTGCTCTACAAATCTCTCCTTTAGATCTTCGTTGTTATTTGAGAACTTATAGTTATCTAGATTGTAGATAGTATCAATATCCTCTGGAGTAAGCACACCTACAATTGAGTAGATTCCATTGGTAAAGTGTGATTGATACTTACTATCAATATACTCTCTAATTCCCATACTTAAATCAAAATCCCAAGAGTCATCACTCAAGTTAGCCACTATATTTTCAAATTTAGCTTCAGGAGATATATGGCTCTCTTTTCTCCTAAATTTGAAATTTTTGAGCAGGTAAAGAGTGGATAATATACCTGAAATTATAGCTAAAACAAATGTATAGGGAAATCTGCCAGAGTACAATTGAGTATCACTGTTATCACTAAGATGTGGATATATCTCCTTATCCTTCTCATCAAGAGAGGACTTTATCTCAAGGACAATTCTCTTATCTCCTAGAGTTACTGTACTCTTTCCTACCTCAAAACCTCTGATACTTAAAACATATCCATCTCTATCTTTCTCTATCTTTTCAAGTTCTAAGTTGGAATTTTTAAAACTTTCTACTATCCTCTCTTCAGGTATTCCACTTACCTGTAATTTAACTGTATCTCCTACATATATATCCTTTGCAAAAATTATAGAGGAGATAAAAATAAAAGTAAAAATAAGTTTTTTCATACTATCTCCTTCTTTTAAAATAATTAGTTAATTTAGCAACATAGTTTTCATCTGTATAGAGTGTCAGAATGTTCTTTGGTAGCTCCTCATCAAAAGACTCATTTTTAGAGAGATTTTCAACTGTAATCTCCTCTCCAGTTTCAGAGTCCATAAGTGTAAATATAGCACCTTGAGGTAGGGAATCAAATCTTCTATTTGCTACTCTAATTGGGATTAGATCATGTCTTTTGTTTACTAATTTCAAAGCTTTCTCATAATTTTCATCAATAAAATCACTTATTAAAAATACAACAGTTCTCTTTTTACAGAAATTATAAAAAGAGGTAAGAACCTTTGAAATATCTGTTCCCTTTCCCTTTGGGACAAGAGTTAGAAAGTTTTCAAGTATAACCAATCCCTGTTTTTTACCTTTTTTTAGAGGTATTATTTTTTCTACCTCATCACTAAAGAAGATAGCTCCGACCTTATCATTATTTTTGATAGCACTAAAAGCTAAGCTTCCTATTAATTGTGAGATCAAATCCTGCTTAGCTGGAAAATTGTTAGAAGGAGATATATCAATTAAAAGATATATATTGATCTCCCTCTCCTCTATAAACTCTTTTACATAGGTTTTTCTCTGTCTAGCACTAACTTTCCAATCTATTTTTTTTACATCATCACCTAGTGAATACCTTCTAATATCAGAAAACTCCATACCATTTCCCTTGAAGTAAGAACGGTAACTTCCAGAAAATATCTCACTAGCTATAATTGATGAAGCTATCTCTATTTTTTTTATTTTCTTTAATATATCCTCTTTTTTCATATAAAACTCCTAAGGAAGCTCCACTTGCTCCATTATATCTACTATAATATCTTCAATACTCTTTCCATCTGCTTCAGCTTCATAGTTTAAGATTATTCTATGACGTAATACATCAAATATAACTTTTTTTATATCAGTTGGAGTAACATACTCTCTACCCTCTAAGAATGCACTTGCTTTTGCAGATACTACAAGGGCGATAGAGGCTCTTGGGGAAGCTCCACACTCAATATACTCATTACTCTCTCTTGTTTTAAAGATGATATTAAGAATATAGTCCATAAGTTTATCATCTATATGTATATGTTTTATTATCTTTTTCAGATTTTCGATCTTCTCCTTATTCAATATTGTATTTATCTCAATATATTCAAAGTCATTTGGTGATGTAAGAAGTCTTAACATCTCTCTCTCTTCATCTCTATTTGGATATTCGATCTTTACCTTCATCAAAAATCTATCCTGTTGTGCCTCTGGAAGTGGGTATGTTCCATCTTGTTCAATAGGGTTTTGTGTGGCAAGTACAATGAAAGGAGATTCCAATTTAAATGTCTCATGGGCAATTGTTATCTGTTTCTCCTGCATAGCTTCTAAAAGAGCTGATTGTACCTTAGCTGGAGCTCTGTTGATCTCATCTGCCAAGACAATATTGGCAAATAATGGACCTTTTTTAATATAGAACTCCCCAGTTTTTTCATTGTATATCTCAGTACCAATTATATCACTTGGTAGTAGATCGGGAGTAAACTGTATTCTTGAGAACTTTAATCCCAAAGTTTGAGCTAGGGTATTTACAGTTAAAGACTTGGCAAGTCCAGGTAATCCTTCAAGTAAGATGTGATTACCAGTAAGTATCCCAATCAATATCTTATTGATCATATCCTCTTGACCTACAATTTTCTTTTGAATCTCATTTTTCACAAGCAATATGCTTTCTCTCTCTTTTATAATAGTTTCTTTTAAGTTATCCATAAAAGTGATCCTCCTAATTAGTTTTTTTACAATAATATTAGACGAAAGAAGTAGTAATTTAGACGAAAAAAGTTTTAAAATTATTAAAAATAATAAAAAATTAGAAATTTATACAATATAAATAAGGACTGATTTTCACCAGTCCTTTAAATTTTTTTAGGAAAGAGAGGCTAAAATAAGTTTTTTTAGAATCTCAACAACCTCATCTACCTCTTGGATAGTATTGAAATATGAAAAGCTAAATCTTACAGCTCCCTGCTCTGTAGTTCCAAGAGCCTTATGCATAAGTGGTGCACAGTGACCTCCAGCTCTTGTAGATACACCGTGAGATAGTAACTCTTCAGCTACATCATCAGAGTCAAAGTCACCAATATTTAATGTAACAATAGGGCATCTCTCTCTTGTAGAGAAATCACCATAGATCTTTACTTGAGGAAGCTCTTTAACTTTTGTGTAGAATCTACACATTAGCTCCTCCTCTTTTTTTCTGATCTCATCTAATCCTACTCTATTTATAAACTTTATTCCTGCATTTAGACCAGCTATTCCATGTCCATTCAAAGTACCAGCCTCCAAGTGTGTAGGCATCTTTTCAGGTTGTATTTGATCATAAGTCAATATACCAGTTCCACCAGATTTTAGTGGTGTAATAGTGATACCATCTCTTACATAGATACCACCTGTTCCTTGAGGACCAAAAAGACTCTTGTGTCCAGTAAAACATAGTATATCTATACCCATTTTTTTTACATCTATAGGAAATACTCCTGCTGTTTGTGACACATCTACTATGAAGAGTAAATTGTGTCTTTTGCAAATCTCTCCCACTCTAGCTATATCTATGAGGTTACCTGTAAGATTAGATGCATGTGTACAGATAATAGCTTTGGTATTCTCTTTAATAAGAGATTCCATCTCATCATAGGAAATATTACCTAATAGATCTGATTTGGTTATAGATAGTTCTACCCCTCTTTCTACCATCTCATAGATAGGACGTAGTACAGAGTTATGCTCCAATTCAGTAGTAATTATATGATCACCTTTTTTTAAACTCCCTTTTATAGCTGTATTTAGAGCCTCAGTAGAGTTTAGTGTAAAAGCGATATTACTAGAGTCTTCTACATTAAAGAAGTGAGCTAAATTCTCTCTTGCATCAAATATTATATGGTTGGCTGCCATTGAGGCATTGGTATTTCCTCTACCAGCGTTACCAACTGAAGTCATAGCTTCAATTACAGCATCAATTACCTCTTTAGGTTTTTGAAGTGTTGTTGCAGCATTGTCAAAGTATATCATTTTTTCCTCCCATACTTGCTAATTATATCTTAAAATACTTAAAAACTACATTATATATAATATAGAGTTTAGCACAAAGGTAAAAAATAGTAAAGAAGTTAATTTGTCCTATAATTATATATTTATAAAAATATTTTTAATAAGGTTTTGACTCTTTAAATCTCTCTATTTCTATGATATAATTTTAGTAAGAGAAAAGATAAGGAGTTAACTACAATGGAAAATAATTTTTGGAAAGAATGGATTAAATTAGTTTTAATGTTACTTGGAATACTTGGTATCTGGGTTGCATTTATATTTATCTGTGATAAGTATTTTGGAAAAACTTTTGAAGATATGAGATTTATACATTACTTTATCTTTATGGTATTGATAATGAAAGCTAAGGATATATTTTTAAAAAATATTGGAAGAGATGGAAATAAAGAAAATGATAAAAAAGAGAGAGAGTAGTCTATGATAAGAGAGGAAGAGTTCTATAAAAAAGAGATAAAGAATGGATTGGTATATATATCTTCAGAAACAACTCCATATTCAGGGATAATAAACTTTAGATATAAGAGTGGTGCTATCAAAGAGAAGGAGAGATTCAAAAAAGGAATAAAAGATGGAGAGAATATCAAATACTACGAGAATGGGCAGATAAAGGAGAGCTGTGAATTTGCAAAAGGAAAGCTCAACGGAGATTCTGTACAATACTATGAGAATGGACAGATGAAAGAGACAGTAGTATTCAAAGATGATAGAATGAATGGGGATTGGATAAAATTCTTTGAAGATGGTACTATTAAATCTAGAGGCTATTTTGAAAAGGGAAAACTCAATGGGAAAAAGATTAATTACTATCCCAATGGACAGATACAGGAGATAATATCATTTAAGAATAATGTACTGGATGGAGAGTATATTGCTTATTATGAAAATGGCGAAATTATGGCAGATGAGTACTTTGTTAATGGATTATTAGATGGAGAAGCTGTGTATTATTATGAAAATGGTGAGATAAAAATTCGAGAAGAGTATCGTAAGCAGATGAAAAATGGAAAGTTCGTCAGATACTATGAGAATGGAATTATAAATGCTATGGGTAATTTTAAAGAGGGACAGATGAACGGAGAATGGAGCATGTTTTATGAAAATGGAAAATTATTAGGTACTGTATCCTTCAAAGATGGAAAAATAAAAAAGTGATAAAAGCTACAAAAATAGAGAGAAAACAGGTGAGAAAATGTTTTTCTCTATTTTTTTTTGCCTTTTTTACTTGACATAGTAAGTATAAGATGATAGAATGATATGGTATTTTACAAAAATGACAATTTAATGGCAAAGTAATGGAAACGTTATGACGCAAAGCTATAGGGCCTTTAAACTGGCAGCCAGTTGCAATCAAAGATCTAATTAGAAATTCTAATTGGTTTTTTTGGTTGCTTTTTTTATTTATTTTTTAAAATTATTATAATACTGTAATTAGGAGATACTAAAAAGGAGAGGAAATGAAAAAATTAGTTTTATTATCATTTGTTGTTCTTAACTTAATTACTTTTTCTAGGGAGAAAGATGAAGTAGAGGAGACAAGAGATATTAGAAAGTATCATCAACAATTGGAAGAGAGAGTATTTGAAATTGAAGATGATGAAGTACAAGAGAAAAAAATAAAAGAAGCTTTTTCACACGGAAAGACAAGAATAAGTGATTTGAAAAAGAATCTATTGCAAGAGCTAATATCTGAAGGGAAAAAGTCAGATGAAAGATTGGAAACTGTAGAGATTTTAGAAAAAAAATATGATGAAATTCTAAAAGAGGTTGAAGAACTTTCTAAAGAGAAAGAGAAATTAATTAAAGAAAATAAACAGTATGAGAGTAAACTAAAAGCTAAGTAAACTGATTTGGGAGGAAGAAGTGAGAGATAATATATACATAGAAAAAAGTTTAAAAAGATATATAAAAAGTAAAAAAATTGGATATTCAATATCTCTTTTAGTAAGTTTTTTAATTACAGGAAGTATAATGTATGGACAGGAACTAAGTTCTAGTCAATTAAAGGCAAAAATAGCAGAGAATAACCAAAGAATTGAAGAGATAGAAAAAAGAATAATGGAATTAATAAAGGAAGGAGATTATTATGCTAAGACATTAGAAGATAATAATCAATATTTCTTTCCTTTAGATATAGAGCATAGACATTCAAGAGGGCATCAACATTTTGCTGTATCAAATACACAAGGACCAATGTTTCCGATATTTCCATCAAAACCAGATTTAAATCCGGAGATACCAGATATAATAGAGGGTGGAAAACCAGAAACACCAAATGCTCCTGATGGAATACCAGTACCACCATCAGATAAACCAATTGAAATAGAAGGAATTGGAAAAATAGAAGTAAAAATTCCTGAACTTGCTTTAAATGAAAAGAAGCCAACTGTTAATTTTGATAGAAATCATATTACAGAAATAGATAAAGATTTGGGAATAATAGAAGTTCCAAAAGTAAATGTAGATGAAAATAATTTTACAGAAATTAATATGGGACAATATGGTGGGGTGGTAAATACTCCAGAAAAGCACTATTCATATGATCCAACATATGCAAAAAATCCAGATATATTTAAGGTAAATGACATAGAAAGACCAAAAGATATTATTCTAGCAGATATAAAAATAAATACAGAGGCATCTCCACAAGGAGCTGCTGGAATAATAAGAGATAAAGGATATTATCGTCCTACCGATGGTGCATATATTTTAAATCAAACTATAATAGAAAATTATAAAGAGTATAATGTAAAAGATGGAGAAACTTTAAAGATTACTTTTGAAGATACTAAAGATGCAAATACTATTAGTTATGGTAATAATAAAGAGGAATTAAAAAAATTTGAATTGGGAACATTAGTAGGAGATAAAGTTAATTTAAAAGATAGGAATGATCTAGTCGAAAAATTTAGAAACAGTTATACAAGAGGGACAGATGAAAAAACAGCAGTATTTATTAGTAATACTATGAGCCAAGATAGCACTATTGATGGTAAGTATCATTTAGATTATAAAGCAACTAAGTATAATGAAAATGTAACTAGAGTATTTTTATCATTTAACCCAGCTGGATTAGGTGGAAATACTTATAATAATTACGGAGATAAAGATGGTGGAAGAGTAGGGATAGAAGATTCAAATAAAGATCTTATAAAACCAAAAGGAGCCACTAATGACTTTAAAGGGGAACTTCTTTTAACTAATAAAACAGAGTTTGGTGCAGTAGCAGGGTTAGATCACCAACTATGGGACGAGTATCTAAAAAAAGAAAAGGATAGTGACCCACAGGCAACAGATCACGAAAATTATGCAAGTAGTAAAGATCAATTAGAATGGTATTCAATATTAAAAAATACTGGAACTATAAATCTTGGAAATGCAGATGGACAAGATAGAAATTTAATAGGAATAATGATAGAAGAAGAAAGAGAAACTTCTGCATTACAAAAATTAAATAACAATGTTACTCTTAATGATGGAGTTATAAATATAAATGGACAGAGTAGTTTAGGAATATCATATGAATATGGTTGGGGAGTATATTCAGGAACTCGTAATTTAAATACTCACATAGGAGTTGTTCTTAGTGATGACTTATATGTAGGAAATATTAATTTAAACTCAAATAGTAATGGAAACTATGGTGTGAGATTACAAAATGTTCATTATATTGCAGATAAAAATGCATATATAAATGATTCGCTATTTGATACACCTGAAAAAAAGAAAAAAAGACAAGAGACATATGAAAAATGGGTAGCTTTTACTAATAGGCATTTATATGATAATACTAGAGTTTTTGGCTCTCTTAAAGATAATCAAGGTAATGAAAAAGAAAATATAAAAGATTTAAAAGAAAAAGATGCTACAAAAGTAAAAAAGATAGCTTTGTCAGGAACAAATAATGCTGGATTTGTAGTGGCTAAAAGTTTAAGTGATGGTGCTGAAAGATATTTAGATGGTACTAAACAAGAAAATATTGATGCTAATAAAAATAATATTAGAGATGAACACACTTTAGATGATGTCAATAAAGATTTAGAAAAAAAAGGAGAAAATAAAATTGACATCAATACAAGTTATATTGGTAAATTTAATAAAGATTTAGGAGAGAATTTTGCAGGTTTTGATTATGGAAAAGTAAACCCTATAGCTAATATTCATGGACTTAATATAGAAGTAAACGGAAGTCATAGTGTTGGATTTTTAAGATATAAAGATTATTCTAATAATAATAAAAATGATATGATTATCACAAATGATAAAACTGGAGCAATAAAAGAGATAGACTTTGGAAAAGATGCACAGTCTTCAGTATTAATAAGAAGTGATATGTATGGAATAAATGTAGAGAAAGATTTAGAGATTAAAGGTGAGGGAACTACTGGAGAAAAAGCACAGGATATGATAGATACAGGAATTGTTCAAAATCCAGGGAAAAATATAGTTCTTCAAGCTACTAAATCTATTTGGGAAAAGACAACAAAAACTTTAGATAAAGCAACGGGAAAAGTAGAAATAGAAACAAAAAATGTAAAGTCAGTAGGACATATTATTAATAGTGGAATAATGAGAAGTTCACAAGATAATATAATTGGTATGATGGCTAGTACAGCTAAACCTGAAGAATTTGCAGAAAAAGAAAATAATGCTGAAAAACTAGATAAAGATTATAATAAAGAAAATGCTGAAATTATTAATACAAATACAATAGAATTAACTGGTAAAAATGTAATAGGAATGGCAGTTCTTGATGGAAATGAAGGATTCCTTGATAATGGAAAAGTTAGTACTACTACAACAGAATTACCAGGAACAGTAGCTGAAAATCAAGAAATTACAGATTACAATGTAAGTATTTACAATAATGGTAACTTTAATATAATGAATTCAACTATTGAAACATCAGGAAAAGGAAGTATAGCTTTATATAATAATGAAGGAAATATAGAACTAAGAACTGATAGAAGTGTAGATGGAAAAAATGAAATAAAAGCTACTAATGGAGCTATTGGAATATATAGTAAAGGTGGAACTATTACTTCAAATGGAAACCTAAACGTTACTACTGATACTGGTATTGGTGTTTATGCAATAGTAAAAGAAGATTCAACTAATGATGCAACTAAAAATGCTAATATAAATCTTTCTGGTGCAACTATAACAGTTGGAGATATAGATAATAATGGAGAGGCTGGATTAGTTGCTATTGGAAAAGAAAAAGTAAATCCAAATACAAAAGATGTAGTAGCACCAGGAAATACAACTATTAACTTTGAAAATTCAACTCTTAATTATACAGGAAGAGGATTTGCTTTATTTACTCAAGGAAATGGTAAGATAAAGATAAAAGATAGTACGATTAATCTTGATGGACAAGCTTTTGGAATGAATGTTGAACTGGGTGCAACAGATAAACCTATAACATTTGAAGGAGATAACAATAATATTCATGTAAAATCAAATGATGTTACTATATTTAATATAGTTTCTAAAGATAATAAATTTAGCTCAAATTTATCAAACTTACAAGATAAAATAGGTGAAGCATTAGGAAATAATAAACAGTTATTAGGTAAAATAACAGCTGCTGATGGAGTAACTTCATATAAAACTGCAATAGTTGATGGAGGAACTTTAACTATTGATAAAGATATATCTAAATCTGATATAAAAGAGGGAAATACAGCAGGATATTTCTATTTTAAAAGATTCTTAGGACAAAGATTAAATACAACTGTAAATAAAGATGTAATAATAGATGCAACAGTAACTGGACAAGACTCAAAAGATTACTATAATGGAAAAGCAACAGGATTAGAAATAGTATCAAGTAAAAATGCTAAATCTGTTGGTGAAACATCTCTTACTTTAAAAACAGGATCTTCTGTTATAGCTAATAGAATAAATATACTAGATGGAGAAAAAGCAGAAGAAAAAAATACAGTTGGAGTATTCTCAGATTATGCAAATATAACAATGGAAGATGGAAGTTCTATTATTGTTGAGAAAAAAGATGACAAAAATACAAATGATAAATCTTTCAATGGAGTAGGAATATTTGCTGTAAATGGAAGTAATATAGTTGTTGGTGGAAAAGATTCACAAGCCCCTAAAAAAGCTGAAATTTCAGTTCATGGAGATAATGCTGTTGGAATTTATGCTAAAGCATATAGAAGTGAAATAAAAGATGGAAAAGAAATTATAGTAAAAGATGAGTATGGAAAAGAAGCTAAAGGACAAGGAAAAATCAATATAGAAAATAATGGTATTATTGATGTTTCTAATGGTGTTGGAACAGTTGGAATCTATGCTAATAACAATAATGACAGTCCAGATACAGGAACTTCAAATTCTAAAGTTGTTAATAATGGAACTATTAAAACAGGAATAACAAGTAATACAGTTTCAAGTACAGGAATACATGGAATAAAAACAGAAATTTCTAATAATGGAGTAATAGAAGTTGCTCATGGATCAGAAATAGATGGTAAAAATTATGGTTCTGTTGGGATAAAAGCCACTAAAGGTTCAGTTGTTAAAAATATAGGAACTATAAAACTTGGTAAAAACTCTATGGGAATGATAGTAGATGATACAAGCAAGATAGAACTAAATAAAAATGAAACTGTTAAATTTGAAGAAGTAGCTAAAAATAATCCAACTACAAGAGGTAAAGTTGATAATGAAGCAATCAATAAGGTTGGAATAGCATATAATAATAGTTCAGATTTAAGAAATATAAGAAAACATGATTTTAATATTGATGCTACAAATGTAACAGAGATAAATGCTATTGCTTCAAGAGGTGGAAATTTAGAAATATCTAAAGAATCTAATATTAATATCAGTGATAACCATTCAGTAGGTGTTATTGTAGAAAGTTCAACAGATGGAAAAAGAGCAGAAGTTCATAATAATGGAACAATAAATATTGAAAAATCAAAACCTAATGTTGAAAAAGGTGGAATTTCAGTAGGAATGCTTGCTATTAATAAAAATGGACATATCTATAATGAGGGAACTATTAATCTTAATGGTGATGATTCAGTAGGACTTTATATTAGTAATAACAACAACACAAAAGAAAATGCAAATACAATAGAAAAAATAGGAACAATTAATATTAATGGAAAAAATAATAAAGGTGTATATGTTGCATCTTCAAAAGCTGATGGAATTGTATCTCAAGAAGATTTAAAGGGCATAAACTTTGGACAAAAAGCTGAATCTTCAACAGGAATATATGTAAAAGGTTCTACAATAAAATTATCTCTAGGAGCAACATTAGAAAAATCTTTAGGTGCTAAAGACAAAGGAAATGTATTTATAAGAGGAGATGAAAATACAACTATTACAAATGAAGGACATCTAATAATAAAGAATGACGAAGCACCAAGTTCTCAAGTGTTATATAATAATGGAGTAAATAGAAATATAGGAATTCTTTTAGATGAAACTAGTTCATATCAAGGAAAAGAATATAATAATAAATTAGGAACATTAGAAGTGAAAAATGGAGCCATAGGAATTTATTCTAAAGTTGGATCTAAAGATAAAATTATATCTAATTTAAAAATGACAGTAGATTCTCAAGATGAAGAAACAATAGGATTAGCTATAAAAGGGAATGATGAAAATTCAAGAGCAATCTTAAAAACTATATATGGAAATACAAGTATAAATCTTAAAAATACAAATTCAAAAAATACGGAAGAGTCTTCAAAAAAAGCAATAGGAATAGCAGCAAGAGATGTTAAATTAGTGTTGGGTAAATTAAATTTAAATTATGATTCAAATAATGGAATAGGAATATATTTAAAAGATAATGCTTCTATTTCTGAAGGAGAAATTAGTATTACAGGAACTGGTTTATCTGTAGGGAAAGATACTCCATATAGTATAGGAGTATATGTAAATGATAAAGCTTCTTCAAGTATGAAAACTAATATTAAAATAGAGAAAGATAACAGTATAGGGATATACAATAATAAGGAAAATTTAGAGTATAATGGAAAATTTGGAACCCAGGGAATAGAAATTAAAGCAAACAATTCAATAGGTATTTATACAAATAAGAACTTAGTCTTTAAGAGTGGAAATATTAGTATAAAAGGTGGAACAAATCCAGGAGAAGCATCAGCTGGGATATATTCTGATGGAGAAAAAGAAAAATTAAATAATATAGTCCTTGATAATGCTGGAATTACAGTAAATAATAACAGAGATGCAGGAATATTTGCTAAATATAGTAATATTACTAATAAAGGGAAAATTTTAGTAAATAAAGGAATAGGTGTTGTATTAAAAGGAGAAAATTCAATTTTTAATGGATATTCTCTTATTGGAGGAAAAATTACAGCAAACTCCCAAAGTGAAGATGTAGAAACAGCAATTTATTTAATTGATGGTGCAAAATTAGGAAATGGAACTGGAAAATTAGAATTAGGTAAAAATGATATTGGTATTTATGGTGAAAATACCATTGTTGATGGATCAAGTTTTGATAAAAAACTTAAAGATAAAGAAGGAAGAGGAAAAATAGATTTATCATCTTCTGGTGATGGTATTAAAGGAATTGTTGTAGATGGAAAAACAACAGTAAGCAACTTAGATTTAGTTTTTGGAGAGTCTAAAAATATAATGGGTATAGTTGCTTTAGATAATAATACTTCTATTGATAATGTTAAAATTACATCAAATTCTACAAATGCTAATACTACAGGTATATATTTAAGTAATAAAGATGGTTCAGAAGGTAATTTTAATATAAATAAAGCTGAAATCAATCTAAAAGAAGGTTATGGAATTTTAACTACTGATATAGAAAATTCTAAAGATTCTAAAACTGTAAACTTAAGTAATACTACAATAAGAGTAAAAGATAGTACTGATAAAAGAGATATAAAAGGTAAAGGAATATATTTAGGAAAAAATAACCACTTAAATTCTAATAAAAATATTTTCACAATAGAAGATGGAGTTGCTATCTATGGACAAGAAAACTCTAATATAAATTTAACAGAAACTTTTGTAAATCTAAAAGGAGAATCAACTGGAATTTATTCTAAAGGTGGAAAAGTAACTTTAGATAAAAACACTACAATAGGAAATGTTAATACTAAAAAAAATGTAAAAGGACATGGAGCTGTTTTTGTTGAAAATGGTGATATAGAGAATCATGCTTCAATAATTGGAGAGTCTGATACTTTCTATGGATTATTTATTGATAGTTCTAATGAGAAAAAGCAAAGCACTATAAAAAATAGTGGAACAATAACATTAACAGGAAATGACAATATAGCAATAGCTTTAAAAGGAAAAGGGAAAGATAATACAATAGAAAATAGTGGTAATATAAGAATACAAGAGTTTGATGTAGAATTACCAATAGATGAAAATTCTAATATAGAAAATAAAAAAGGGCAAAGAAGTATTGGAATTTTTGGAGAAAATGCTAATATTAATAATACTGGTAATATGCAAATTGCTGGAAAAGCAATAGGAATTGCATCAATAAATGCTGAAGAGGGATATTCTTTAAACTCTACAGGAAATATTACACTTTTAGGTAAAGAAGGAATAGGAGTTTATTTAGAAGGTAAAGGATCTGGAGCAACAGTAAAAGATGTTTTTGGTGATTCAACTTCTAGTAGAAGTATTGGAGTTGCTTTAAAAAATTATGAATCTAAAGATAAAAATTCTGTTAATATAGGGAAAATAGAATTAAACAATGAAAGTTTAGGACTTTATGTAGAAAATAAAGCACCAGAAAATCAAAATGAACCTTCTAAAATACTTAAAGAAAATACAATAAATGTTGATTCAATAATAGTTGGAACAACTGATGGAAAAGAAAATCAATCAGTTGGAGTTATTATAGATGATACAATGGGTTCTACTACAAAGTTAAATATTAAAGAAAAAATCAGTGCAGGAGTTAATGGTACTGCTATATTTAATAAAGGTGGAAATGTAAATATTAATGCTATTGAAAAACTAGAAGTTGGAAAAGGAACAGGATCTTTAGTTCATAGTAACGGAGGAAATATTACTTTTGATACTCAAAGTACTGGTGATAAATTAACAATTGATGTCAAAGGTACTAATGGATTTATCTTAGGAAATGGAGCAACAGTTTCAGCAACAGAAGAATTAAAGAAAAAAGATTTAACATTAAAAGTATCAGAGGGTGGAACTGGAGTAGTATTTACAGAACATGAAAAAATAGACGATAAAGATGTATTTAAACCAACTATGGATTTAGATGTAGAAACAATTCTTGTTCAAGGAGATGAAAAAAAGGATACAAAGACTAACAGTAACAAATATACAAGAGGTGTATACTTTAACAACTTAGGAAGTATAATAGAAAACTTTGGAACTAATTTAAAACAAGTGGGAGCTAATACTGTTGGAGTAGTTGTAAGAAAAACTTATGGAGAGTTAAAAACTAATATTGACTTAACAGATAAAGCTTATAATAGTGTTGGTATGGTTATAAGTGATAATGGATCTAATTCAACAAAAATAACAGGAAATGTTTCAGTTTCAGGAGATAGAAATATTGGTATTGAAGTTAATAACTCTAGTTTAAAAACAATTGGAGATGTAAAAGTAGGAGAAGGAAATAGTTTTAAAAACAGTTATCCAATAGGAATATTTGCTACAAATAATACAGAAAAACAATTAAATTATACTGGAGAAGGAAACCTTAATATTGCTAACTCTGGAACAGGAATACTTGCTAAAAACTATAATATTGACTATACAGGAACTATCACAGCTGGTGTTGGAGCAGTTGGAATCTTTGCTGAAAATGGAGAATATTCTAAAGGTAACCATATTAATGTAACTGGTGGATTAACTCTTGGAGATAATTCAAGACCTGATTTAGAAAAATCAGCAGGAATTTATGGTAAAGATACTGATATAACATTTAATGCAAAAGATGGAATGAATCTTCTTTCAAATAAAAGAAATACAGGTATATTAAGTATTGGAGAAGGAGATGTAACATATACAGGTAATGTAAATATTGCTGGAGTATATAAAGATAAAGACTTTGATAAAGGATTATCTTCTTCTAAAGGAATATATAAATATGGTACAGGAAATATAACTGTAAATACTGGAGATTGGACTATTGGTTCAAACTCTATAGGTATAGTTGCTAATAGTGAAGTTAAAGATGATAATGGTAATATTACAGAAGAAAAAGGAATAACTATTAATAACTCTGCTAATATGACTGTTGGTAAAAACTCTCTTGGAATCTATTCAGTTGGAAATAATACTTTAACTAACACAGGAAATATCACAGTATCAGGTGCTGATGATAAAGATAGTTCAGTTGGTATCTATATGGGTAACTCTAAAGAAGGAGAAGCAAATAAATCTGTTGGAACTAATAAAGGAACAATTACTGTTGATGGTAAAAATGCTGTAGGAGTTCAAGCTGTTGGAAATGTAGAATTCCATAATAAAGGTAAGATAGAAGTTAAAAACTCTGGAATTGGAGTATTTGCAACTAACAAAGCAAAAATTTACAATGATAAAGAGGGAATAATAGATCTTAATGGTGGAGCTGGAGATACTCACTCAATAGGAATGTTTGCTAAAGGAGAAGGTTCTTCAATAATAAATGATGGTACAATCAATGCTAACTATGGTGTTGGAATGTATGTTGAAGATGGAGCAACTTTAACAAATAATAAAGGTGGAGTTATCAATGTTAAAAATGGTGTTGGTATTAAAGGAAATGGATATTTAACTAATGCAGGACATATTAATATAGAAAATGGATACTTTGGAACTTCTATTGATAGAGAAGGTAAAGAAAACACTTCAGTAAATGAAACAATATATATTAAAGATGATATTACTCATATTGGATCTCACTATACTGGAATAGGTGGAACAATTGATTCTAAATTAGATATGATCTTAGAAAATCCTGTAATTGATATTACTACTGGAAAAGGGCTTGGATTTAAAGCACCAAATATAAAAGGTGGAATTGCATTAGCACCAAACTTCCCTTCATCAGGAAATGGATTTAAATATGAAATAAAAGATTTCATTGGAGAAAATACAGATATTAATGTAGGCACTTCACCACTATTTGATTCTAAATTTGAAGGTAAAGACTTAATAGTTAATAAAGTAGATTATAAAGATGTTATGAAAGACTATAAATATGAAACTTTCTATAACTCATTAGATAATACTTTAAGAGATGGAATAGCTTCTGATATAGATGCTATTAAACAAATGAACTCATACCTAGAAAGTTTTGGACAAACAGGAAACTTCTATGAAGAATATGCAAGAACAATGGGTGAAGTAAGAGGAAGTATCTATTCAAATGTTCAATCAAGAATGTTTGACATCAATAGAAGCTTTGATAATTCATTTGATGAAATGGAGCAATCATACAACCTTTCTAAAGATACAGATAAGTATAGTGTAATCTACACAGGTGGAGATTATAAATCAGGAAAAGTTGAGATACCAGATTATAAATATAATATAATGGGACTTCAATATATGAAAGAGTTTGAAGATGTAAATTATGATAATAAGTATGGATATACTTTCGGATTTACAGGAAGCAGATTCAAATTTAGAGATAATGGAAGATCAAAAGAGAATATCTACTCATTAAAAGGTGGAGTACACAATGTTAAATCATTTAATAAAGATTTAGACCTATTAACTAAATTAGATGTAGGATTAAACTACCATGATATGACTAGAAAATTAGCTTTTGGACCAGTAAGTTATAAAAATGATTCTGATTACTACTCTTACTATGTAGGATTTGATAACAAGTTTAGAAAGACTATATTTAAAAATTACCAAAATGAATTTGGAGCATATGCAGGAGCAGAGTTAGAGTATGGAAGATTTACTAACATCAAAGAGAATGGAACTCTAGCATTAAAAGTAAAATCAAATGATTACTATATAGCTAAAGGAATGGCTGGATTCTCAGGAACTGGAAGAAAATATCTAGGAAATGACTGGACAGCTAAGATAACTGGAGATGTTGGTTACTCATATGACTTTGCTAAGTATGATGAAAACAAAGTAAAATTAAGAAAATCAAACTCAGGATATACAAGTATCTTAGATGAAGTTGATAGTAAAGGAAAAGTTACAGGAAAAATAGGAATAGGATTTGAGAGATTAAATCACTTAGGAGTAACTCTTGAAGGAGAGGTATCAAGAGATATTGCTAGAGATGAGGATTACTGGAGAGTAGGACTAAGATTTAACTACAAATTTAACCAAGAAGATGCTGTAACAACATTAAGAAATGTATTCCATTTAATGGATAACCACTTTGACTTTGATAAAGATAACTTAAAACCTAGAGAGCAAAAGATAGTTGCAGCTGGAAGTAAGATTATAGATACTTATAATCTAAAAGGAACTCTAAGATTAGAGGGACATACAGATAGTTGTGGATCAGTAGAGTACAACCAAGGACTTTCTGAAAGAAGAGCTGAAACTGTTAAGAGAGAATTTATAAAAGATATTAAAAAATCAGAAAATATAAAATATGAAACTCAAGGTTATAGTGAATTAAGACCTGTAGATACAAATAAAACTAAAGAGGGAAGAGCTAATAACAGAAGAGTTGAAGTTAAGTTTATAGAGAAGTAAGATTTTTAATACAATAAATAAGGGCTGTTGCAAAACAAACGCAACAGCCTCTTTCTTTTTATAGATAAGCAACTAATAGTTTTATTGTTTCAAGCACACCATCAATATGAGTTCTCTCATAGTGGTGAGAAGATTCAACACTTGGTCCTATACAACCACATTTGAAATCAAATCCCTGTAAAATTGCAGCACTTGCATCTGAACCATATCTATTATACACATCTACTGTATATCCTATATTATTTAACTCTGCTGCTTCAGTTAGACCAAGTCTTACACTTAGATCATATGGAGTTTTAAAATCTTTAGCAGCAATACTTACTTTTTTCTCATCACCTAGAGCATCTTCTCCTACAAGTCCGATATCTAAAGCTATAAACTCGTCCATATCATCAGGAACTATAGAAACTCCATGTCCAATCTCTTCATAGTTAGAGATATATATGTAAAGACCATTTTTAGGTTTTAAATTATTATCCTTTAGATATTTGATATATCCCAATACTTGAGCAATACAGATCTTATCATCAATAAATCTTGATTTAATATAACCACTCTCAGTTATAACTGTACGAGGATCAAATGAAACAAAATCTCCTACTCTTACTCCAAGTTGTTCAGTGTCCTCTTTATTGTAGATCTCCTCATCTAATCTTACTTCCATAGTAGTAGAGTTTCTTGGAAGTTCTCTAGCCTCATCTCCATAGATATGAACAGAGCTTTTAACAGGCACTATAGTTCCCTCAATCACGTCACCATCTAAAGTGTGTACAAGGATATTCTCTCCCTCTACTCCTCCCCAGTTTACTCCTCCTAGGTTTACAAGCTCTAATCTACCATTTGGCTTTATTCTTTTAACCATAGCTCCAAGTGTATCCACATGAGCTGAGATCATCTTCTTATAGTTATTATCCTCACCAGGAATAAATCCTAATATAGCTCCCTTTCTAGTTAGGCTATAAGAAACTCCTAGATCATCTAATTCAGTTCCTATTCTTTCCATAGCATCATCAGTATAACCTACTGGACTTGGAATATTTAGTAGCTCCATTGTCATATCTAGTACGTACTCAACATCTAAATTGATATCCATATCTTTCCACTCCCTTTGTTATTTGTTTTCTATGTCTAAATCTTTTAAATTATGCATTGTTGTAGGATCAAACTTAAATCCTTTTACCTTGTTATTAACACCTATATTTTCATTTTTATATAGTAAAATACCTAATGGAGAATCCTCTTGTAAAATCTCTTGAGCTTTTACAAACAATTCCTTTCTCTCTTCAGGAGAAGAGACAAGTCTAGCTTTATCAACTATACTGTCAAACTCTTTGTTAGTATAGAAAGATCTATTTCCAGCACCACCATGTGAAGCACTATGTAGTAGAGGATATAGAACAATGTCAGCATCTGATGTACCAGAAACCCAACCACCTAATAGAGCTTGGTGTTCACCTTGAGCAGATCTTTGAAGATAAGCTCCCCACTCTAAAATCTCAATTTTCATATCTATACCAATATCTTTTAAGTTAGCTTGAATGATTTGAGCTAATTGAACTCTAGTAGGATTATCATTTACAAATAGTGTAAAACTTCTATCAGTAACACCAGATTTTTCTAGATACTCCTTAGCTTTTTCTACATTGTAAGGATAACCTTCAACAGTATCAGTATATCCAAATACATTTGGATTGATTATAGAGTTAGCTGGTTTAGCTTTTCCCATATATATTGAATCTGACATACTTTGTTTATTAAGAGCATAGTTTACAGCTTTTCTAAAGTCCTTATTATCAAAAGGAGCAACAGTTGTATTAAAAGTAATATACTCTGTTGATGTAGTTGGCTGAGAAATTAAATGAAGATCCTTGTTCTTTTCAACAATATCACCATCAATGGCATCCATATTGTAAGCAATATCTATTTCACCAGTTTCTAGAGCAGCTAATCTACTACTATTTTCTGTAATAGCTCTATACACTAAGGAATCTATTTTAGGTCTTCCTTCAAAATACTCATCAAAAGCTACTAATTCTATCTTTTCTCCACTACCCCATTCTATAAACTTATATGGCCCTGTTCCTACTGGTGCAGTAGCAATAGTGTCATTTTTGGCAACTGTATCTCTCTCATTTAAGATAGCAGTTAATGGGTGTGCCAATCCAAATAGTAGTGGTGATGATGTTTTTGATAGAGTTATCTTAACAGTATTATCATCTACTGCTTCTACCTTTGAAATAGCATCAATCATTATTTTACTAGCAGGTTTACTCAACATTCTATTGATACTGAAAACAACATCTTTAGCTGTTAAAGTATCCCCGTTATGAAATTTTATCCCCTGTTTTAATTTAATAACAAGTTCAGTAGGTGTGATATACTCATAAGACTCTGCTAACTCTGGAACAATATTTCCATTCTCATCAACCCTAAGTAATGTGTTAAAAATTTGTTCTGTAATAGTTAATGCAGGAATCTCATTATACATATTAGGATCTAGACTTTTAGGCTTTGATCCCTGTGAGACAATAACTTCTTTAGTCAATTTTTCCTCTGTTTTATCTTTATCACTTCCACAACCAGTAATAAAAATAGAGAGCCCTAACATAAATAATACAAACTTTTTCATAAAAATACCCCCTTACATATGCATCTTAGATATATACTACTCTTGAAAATTAATTTTTAAAAATATAAAAAATATATATCTTTTTTTTACTGAATATATATAAGTACAAAAGTATTGTAATTTTAGTATTAATTATGAAAAAGTAAGAAGAGAATATCTCAACTATCAAGATATTACAACACTGTATAATACCTATTTTATAAAACTTTTGCCAAATTATCAAGTTTTAATATACTATATCTAAAAAAATATGTTACAATAAGTTGTTACATAAATAGTTGGAGGTTATATTATGAAAAAATTAGCTATTGCATCACTTATTATATTAGCTTTAACAGGTTGTGCTAAGGAGATAGATTACTCTCAAAAACAGGTAAGAAATGGAATTGTATATACAGTAAACGCAGATACTCCATTCACTGGAAAAGTTGTTGACAAATACAGTAATGGACAAAAGAAACTTGTAGAGAAATTCAAAGATGGAAAGTTTGATGGAGAGCAGGTATATTATTATGAAAATGGACAAATAGAGGATAAGATTGATTATAAATTAGGAGAGCCTATTGGTAAATATTACTCTTATCACAGAAATGGAGAGATAGCATATACTGGAGAGTTTTTAAATGGTAAGAAAAATGGAAATTGGGATAGATACACAGAGGATAAAAAGCTTATTCTTACTGAGGTATATGAGAATGGAGAGTTAAAAGATGTAAAACAATATCTAGTTGATACTGAAAAATTAAAAAATAAAATAAATAATCTTTTTAACTAAATTACAGTAGTAACTTTTGAAACAGTGTTCAATTATAGAAAATTGAGTATTAAAAATTTAGTACTATTATAAAAAAATATAGGTATAAGAAGTATTTTTTTCCTTCATAAAAAAAAATTAAAAAATAGCTTGATTTTTTTTTAGTTTAGGAGTATACTTCATTACAACAAGTTAAAAAAGTAATTGAAGAAGGAGGAAATAACTATGTTTACACTTAACATAATAATATTTGTCATATGTATAATATCACTCATACAAATAATAATGAGTTTATTTTCATATACAAAAAATTATGTTAGGCTAATAGTATAGTTATATCCATTACTATATAAATTAATTGATAGAGTGAATCTATATTTCATTGATTAATAACAGCCTAATTAGGCTGTTTTTTTTATAACTAAAAAAATTGTACAATTATTAATAACAAAGATACTTTTTTAACAAACAAAAATAAAAATTAATTAAGATTATAAGGGGGATTCAAAATGAAAAAATTAACAACAATGCTTCTAGGACTATCACTACTGATCACAGCTTGTGGAGGAGAAAAGGAGACAACTACAGCTCCAAAAGAGAGTGAAACATTAAAAATTGGTTCTACATCACCATTGACAGGACCATTAGCTATCTATGGAGTAACAGCAACAAACGGTGCAAAGTTAGCTATGGAAGAGATCAATAAAAATGGAGGAATTTTAGGTAAGCAAGTAGAATTTACAGTTTTAGATTCAAAGGGAGATTCAACAGAAGCGATTACAGCTTATAATAGATTAGTTGATGAAGGAATTGTAGCTTTTATTGGAGATGCTCCATCAAAACCTACACTTGCAATTGCAGAAGTTGCTGCTCAAGATAATATGCCAATGATCACACCAACAGGAACACAATTCAATATTACAGAAGCTGGTCCTAATGTATTTCGTATCTGCTTTACTGACCCATATCAAGGAGTTATCTTAGCAAACTTAGCTAAAAATAATTTAGGTGCTAAAGCAGTAGCTATCTTAGTAAATAACTCTAGTGACCACTCAGATGGAGTAACAAAAGCTTTTGTTGAAGAGGCTAATAGATTGGGATTAAACATTGTTGCTAAAGAGGGATATGCAGAGGGAGATAAAGATTTTAGAGCACAACTTACTAAAGTTGCAGCAACAAATCCAGATGTACTACTTATTCCAGATTACTATGAACAGGCAGCACTTATCTCAACACAGGCTAGAGAGGTTGGACTTACAGCAACTCTAATTGGACCAGATGGTTGGGATGGTGTAGCAAAGGCATTGGATCCATCAGCATATGGAGCTATTGAGAACAGTTACTTCACTAACCATTACTCATTAGATGATCCTAGTGAAAAAGTACAAAAATTCTTAAAAGCATATAGAGAGAAGTACAATGAAGATCCATCATCTTTCTCTGCCTTATCATATGATGCTGCTTATCTAATGAAAGATGCAATTGAAAAAGCTGGATCAACTGATAAAGATGCTATTGTAAAAGCAATTAAAGAGAGTGACTTTGATGGAGTTACAGGACACCTTAAATTTGATGATAAAAATAACCCAGTTAAAGCAGTTACAGTTTTAAAAATTGTTAATGGTAAATACACTTTTGATTCTGTAATTCAACCAAACTAAAAATAAAAAAAGCTTGAGGGAACTGGAGTTTAACTCCAAGTTCCCCAAGTAGATCTTGAGAGGAGAGAAAAAATGGAATTTATGATGCAAATTATCAACGGTTTACAAATAGGAAGTATTTATGCACTAGTATCACTTGGTTATACTATGGTTTATGGAATAGCACAACTTATCAACTTTGCCCATGGTGATATCATTATGGTAGGAGCATATGTTTCTCTATTTAGTATTCCAGTTTTTACAAGAATGGGATTACCCGTGTGGCTTACAGTAGTACCTGCTATTGTTATATGTGTTGTATTGGGAATGTTAACAGAGAGAATTGCTTATAGACCACTTAGAAATTCACCAAGAATCTCTAACTTAATCACAGCCATAGGAGTAAGCCTATTATTAGAAAATCTTTTTATGAAGATCTTCACTCCAAATACTAGAGCTTTCCCTAAAGTTTTTACACAGGAACCTATTAGATTTGGAGAACTTTATCTAAACTATGGTACAGTTGTCACAATTGTAGTAACTCTAATTCTATCTATTGGATTACAGTATTTTATGAAAAAAACAAAATATGGAAAGGCAATGTTAGCTACTAGTGAGGATTATGGAGCAGCTAAACTTGTAGGAATAAATGTAAATAGTACTATCCAACTTACTTTTGCTATTGGTAGTGGACTAGCTGCTATTGCTTCAGTACTATATGTATCAGCTTATCCACAAGTTCAGCCACTTATGGGATCAATGCTTGGAATAAAAGCTTTTATTGCTGCTGTTCTTGGTGGTATTGGAATTCTTCCTGGAGCTGTTGTAGGAGGATTCATTTTGGGAGTAGTAGAAAGTCTAACAAGAGCTTATCTATCATCTCAATTAGCTGATGCCTTTGTATTTATGATCTTAATTGTTGTTTTATTAGTTAAGCCTACAGGATTGTTTGGAAAGAATTTAAAAGAGAAAGTTTAGGGGGAGAACAATGGATAGAACAAAAAAATGGAGTTATATCTTAACTTTAGTATTGGTAGTAATTGGATATTTTTTTCTAACTACATTAATAAGTAATGGAGTTATCTCGAGATATCAAAGTACAGTTATGATTTTCATTTGTATAAATATAATTTTAGCAGTTAGTTTGAATATAACAGTTGGTTGTCTTGGACAGATTACAATTGGACATGCTGGATTTATGTCAATAGGTGCTTATGCAGCAGCTCTTTTTGCTAAGACAGGATTGTTAGACGGATTACCTGGGTATTTGGTAGCTCTAATACTTGGTGGTATTGTAGCAGGTATAGTTGGAATTATAATTGGAATCCCAGCTTTGAGACTTAATGGTGACTATCTTGCAATTATAACACTTGCTTTTGGAGAGATTATCAGAGTTTTAATAGAGTATTTTAATTTTACTGGTGGAGCACAGGGACTTAGAGGAATCCCTCGTTTTAATAAATTTGGTATCATCTACATTGTTATGGTTATCTGTGTAATGATGATGTTCTCATTGATGACAAGTCGTCACGGAAGAGCTATACTTGCTATTAGAGATGATGAGATTGCCAGTGGAGCTTCAGGAATTAACACAACTTATTATAAGACGTTTGCTTTTACAGTTTCAGCTGTTTTCGCTGGAGTTGCTGGTGGAATATATGCTCATAACCTTGGAATCTTAGGAGCTAGACAGTTTGATTTTAACTACTCTATAAATATATTGGTTATGGTGGTATTGGGAGGAATGGGAAGCTTTACAGGATCTATTCTTTCAGCTATTGTCTTAACTATATTGCCAGAAGCTTTAAGAGAGTTTTCAGATTATCGTATGATTGTTTACTCTCTACTATTGATATTGACAATGATTTTCCGTCCAACTGGATTATTGGGACGTAAGGAGTTTAGAATTTCAAAGTTTGTTGAGAGATTTATTACTAGAAGGGGGACAACAAATGAAAAATAGAATTCTACATGCTAAAGATATTAACATAAATTTTGGAGCTTTAAGAGCTGTAAGTGATTTTAATTTAGAGTTGAGAGAGAAGGAGCTAGTTGGACTTATTGGTCCAAATGGAGCTGGAAAGACAACAGTTTTTAATATTTTGACAGGAGTGTATTCAGCTACTTCTGGAACATATACTTTTAATGGAGAGATAGTTAAGAAAACACCTACTCATAAATTAGTGAGAAAAGGGTTAGCTAGAACATTCCAAAATATCAGACTTTTTAAAAATATGAGTGTGCTAGAAAATGTTTTAGTTGCTAATAATTTCAATATGAAATACGGAGTATTTACAGGAATCTTTCGTCTAATGAGATTTTGGAGAGAAGAGAAAATAGCTAAGAAAAAAGCTCTTAAACTTTTAAAGATTTTTGATTTAGATAAGTATGCAGACCATCCTGCAGGAAGCCTTCCATATGGACAACAGAGAAAATTAGAGATAGCTCGTGCTATGGCTACAAATCCAAAGGTCTTACTTTTAGATGAACCAGCTGCTGGGATGAATCCAACAGAAACAGATGAGCTTATGAATACAATTAAATTGATAAGAGATAAGTTTGGAATTGCTATTCTTTTAATTGAACACGATATGAAGTTGGTATTGGGAATCTGTGAAAGATTGATAGTTCTAGATCATGGAACAATCATAGCAAGTGGAGATCCACAGACAGTTGTAAATGATCCAGCAGTTGTAACTGCATACTTAGGAAAAGATAGTGATGAATTTGAGGAGGAAGTATAATGGAGAAAGATTTAATGCTTGAAGTTGAAAATTTACATGTTTATTATGATAATATTCACGCTTTAAAAGGAATCTCGTTAAAAGTTAAAAAGGGAGAGGTTGTTTCTCTTATAGGAGCAAATGGAGCTGGGAAAACAACTACTCTACAAACTATATCTGCTCTTATTCAATCAAGAGAGGGAAAAATCAAGTTTGAAGGGAAGGAGATAACTAAGGTAGAGTGTCATAAAATTTGTCAAATGGGAATTGCACAAGTGCCTGAAGGGAGAAGAGTCTTTGCAAAACTTCCTGTTAAAGATAATTTAAAATTGGGAGCCTTTACAGTTAATGACACCCCAGAGAATCTTGAGAGAGATAGAGCTAAATTTTATGAGGTATTTCCAAGAATGGCAGAGAGAAAAAATCAACTAGCTGGAACACTATCTGGTGGAGAACAACAGATGTTAGCTATGGGAAGAGCTCTTATGAGCAGACCCAAACTACTAATTTTAGATGAACCCTCTATGGGACTTTCCCCTCTATTTGTTAAAGAGATCTTCTCTGTAATAAAAAAATTAAAAGAAGCTGGAGTAACTATATTATTGGTAGAGCAAAATGCTAAAATGGCTTTATCTGTAGCTGACTATGCCTATGTTATTGAAACAGGAAAAATTACAATAGAGGGAAAATCAGAAGATCTATTGAATGATGTCAATGTAAAGAAAGCTTATCTAGGAGCTTAGGTAAAAAAGTACCAAAAATTTGATGATTAGATTCTAAAAAAATGAATTTATTTATATAAAAGTAAATTTTTTTAAAAAATTATAGGTCTAGTAGTTGACTTAATAAAAAAATAATAGTATAATTAGCTTACTCGATCGGATGTTATAATTACAGACTAAATTTCTAGAAATTGAATATTATGATCTCAAATAAGTTAAACTATTATTTGTACACAACGTAATAAGAAGGAGTGGAAGGGTATGAAAAAATTAGGTTTACTACCAAGACTTATATTAGGGTTAATAGTTGGTATTATTTTAGGAAAAGTTGGTAACGTTCCTCTTTTGAGAATTATGGTAACTTTTAATGGTATTTTTGGTAACTTCTTACAATTTGTAATTCCATTAATTATCTTAGGATTTGTTGCCCCAGGAATTGGAGATTTAGGGAAAAAAGCTGGAAAACTATTAGGAATTACTACAGTTCTTGCTTATGGATCTACAATTATAGCTGGAAGCTTAGCATATTTTACTAACTCTGTTTTATTGACAAAAATTTTACCTAAAGCTGGAGATATGATATCTGGAAATAACCCAGAAGCTGGACTATTAAAAGGATATATAAGTGTAGATATGCCACCTATTATGGGAGTTATGACAGCTCTTTTAATGGCATTTATTTTAGGAATTGGTATAGCAATAGTTGAGGGAAACACTATTAAAAACTTTATGAATGAGATACAAACAATAGTAGAAGGGATAATTACTAAGATAATAATTCCATTCTTACCACTATATATAGCTGGTATATTTGCTAATATGACATATGCTGGTGAGATTGTAAAAATAATGTCTGTATTTGCAAAAGTATTTGGTATTATAATCGTACTTCACTATGTAATTCTATTAGTACAATATACAATAGCTGGAAGCTTGGCAGGAGGAAATCCAATTGCACTAATAAGAAGAATGTTACCAGCATACTTTACAGCTATTGGTACTCAATCATCTGCAGCAACTATTCCTGTTACTTTAAATCAAACAAAAGCTAATGGAGTAAATGATGGTATAGCAGATTTCACTATTCCACTATGTGCTACTATACACCTATCAGGAAGTACTATCACTTTAGTAAGTTGTTCTATGGCAGTAATGATGTTAAATGGTATGCCAATAACTTTCTCTGGAATGTTTGGATTTATTCTAATGTTAGGTGTTACAATGGTAGCTGCCCCTGGAGTTCCTGGTGGAGCTGTAATGGCTGCTCTTGGATTGTTAGAGAGTATGTTAGGATTTGGTCCAGAGTTGACTTCTCTTATGATAGCTCTATATCTAACTCAAGATAGTTTTGGTACTGCTTGTAATGTTACTGGTGATGGTGCTATTGCAATAATAGTTAATAAATTAGCTGGATTTAAATTAGAAAGAAAATAGATATTTAAAAAGCTGATAGAAAATTTTCTATCAGCTTTTTTTTATTTCATATATCTCTTTACTCCCAAAGAAGCATTTAATACAGCTAGAAGAGAAACACCTACATCTGAGAATATAGCCATCCACATATTAGCAAATCCTAAAACACCTAATATCATAACTAAGATTTTTATTCCAAGTGCAAAAACTATATTTTGAATAACTACCTTTTTATTAATATTGGCAATCTTTAAAAGCTCTACTATTTTAGAAGGTTCATCTTTCATTATAACAACATCTGCAGTCTCTACAGCTAGATCACTTCCAACTCCTCCCATAGCTACTCCTATATCAGCTATTGAAAGAACAGGTGCATCATTTATTCCATCCCCAACAAATATAACTTTCTTCTTAGATCTCTTTATGATCTCTTGAAGTTTACTTACCTTATCCTGTGGTAAAAGATGTGTGAAAATATTTTCTCTCTTCATTCCTATCTTTTCTCCAACCATTTCACCAATCTTTTTACTATCACCAGTTAACATATAGCTATCTATTTTTAATCTAGAAAGCTCTTTAATAGTCTTTTCAGAATCCTCTTTTATCTCATCAGAGATATAGATATATCCTAAAAACTCTCCATCTTGTGCTATATAGATAACAGTACCTGGATACTCTCTCTCATCAGCTTTAATATTATACTCTCTCATCAACTTATGATTTCCAACTAATATCTCTTTACCATCATAGTAAGCAATTACACCGAAACCACTCATCTCTTTATATCCTTCAATATATGCTTCATCAATATCATCATCTAGTTGTGCTAGAATAGTTTTTCCTATTGGGTGTGTTGAATAATACTCCCCAATTTGTGCTACTTTTAACAACTCTTTTTCTGAATAATTTTCACTCTCAATTTTATCTATTTTGAATTTTCCCTTTGTTAAAGTTCCTGTCTTATCAAATACAATAGCTTCTACATCTGTAAGTGCCTCTAAATAGTTTCCTCCCTTTACTAGGATACCATATTTTGAAGCTAGACCAATACTACTAAAGAAAGTAAGTGGTACAGATAATACCAATGCACATGGACAAGAGATAACTAAAAATATTAAGGCTCTTCCAAACCAAGTATTAAAGTTTCCTAAAAATAGTGGAAGAATAGCTCCTACTACAATAGCAGAGATAACAACAATTGGAGTGTAATATCTAGCAAACTTTGTAATAAACTTCTCTGATTCAGCCTTCTTATTACTTGCATCTTCTACCATTGAGATAATTTTACTGATAGTTGAATCAGCAAATATCTTACTTACTCTTACTTCTAATACACCTGAACCATTGATACTACCACTTAAGATTTCACTATTTACTCCCACCTCTACTGGAAGTGATTCCCCAGTAAGAGCTGAAGTATTAAGTGTGCTCTCTCCTTTTATGACAACTCCATCAACAGGGATTTTTTCCCCAGCTTTTATAACTATAATATCACCTTTTTTTAATTTCTTAGGTGAGATTACTACAACTTCACCCTTTTCGTTTTTAAGGTTTGCATAATCTGGTCTTATATCCAATAATTTTTCAATTGATTTTCTTGAATTTGCAACAGCTTTATCTTGGAAATATTCCCCTATCTTGTAAAAAAGCATAACTCCAACAGCCTCTGTATGCTCTCCTATATAGAAAGCTCCAAATGTGGCTATTGTCATCAAGAAGTTTTCATCCATTAGGTTTCCTTTAGTTATATTCTTAAAAGATTTTAAAACTACATCTCCACCTAAAATTATATAGGCTATAATAGATAGTATTAGTTTTAACTGTATTGATAGATTACCTAAAAGTATAGCTCCAATAAAAAGAGTTCCTCCAGCAATTAGAGCTATCTTCTCTCTTTTCTCCTGTAGCTCTGCTTTTCTTTCTTCCTCTTTTCTTCTCTTTAGATCCTCTTCCTCATCATACTCTGCCATTTTTAATATCTCTGTTCCCGGTTCTATTGAATCGGCAAAGTAATTGATCTGATGTAGAAATAATTCTTCTTCAAAGAGATCATCAATCTCCAATACAAATCTTTTTTTATAAAGATCTAAATTAGCATTTAAAACACCAGCCATTGTACTAGCTTTATGCTGAATCTTACCTGCACAACCAGCACAATCAAGATTCTTAACTTCATATTCTACTTTTGTCATTATTATCGTCCTCTCTTCTCTATACTTTATACCCCTATACCCTATATTTAAAATTTATCATAGATTACTTAGTTTGTCAAGAAATTTTCTATAAAACATAGACAACTTTTATTCCCTATGTTAAGATATAATATAAGCATAATTGAGGTGGTAGAAGAATGAAAAAAGATAGAGCATATATTGAAAATCTATTAAAGGATTTAGTAGAAAAAAATAGTTTTATAAAAGCTACAGTTTCAAATCCTGTGGATAAAAAATATAAAATTAAAAAAATAAATTTAAAACCTATTCTCATAAAAGATGAGATATTTATACAACTAGAAAGTTTTAAAGATAATAAAGCTTATCACGAAAATATCTGTTATTGCGAATTTTTACCTAAATTCTCTCAAATATTGGAAGAATTTAAACAAATTCTAATTGTTTCACAAGGTGCAGATTACCAAATCCTAAAAGGAAAGAGTGACTACAATATAAAAGAGAGTAAAAACAGTAAAAACCTTGTATCTTTGGAGCACAATAAAAAGAAACAATATATAATTGAAGATGGGAAGCCAGTTCCTTTCCTTATAAAACTAGGTGTAATGGGGGAAGATGGAAAGGTATTTAAAAACTCATATGATAAATTTAGACAGATCAATAAATATCTTGAATTTATTGATGATACAATAAGAGAGATGCAGTCAAAAAAATTAATTGATACACATATCAAAGTAGTAGATTTTGGTTGTGGGAAATCTTATTTGACATTTGCTCTACATCATTATCTAAAAAATATTAAGGATTTTACATATGAGATCATAGGGTTAGATCTAAAAAAAGATGTAATGGACAAGTGTAATAGAATTGCTAACGAATTAGAGTGTGATAATTTAGAGTTTTTAACAGGAAATATTAAGGACTTTGACAAACTTCAAAATGTTGATCTAATATTCTCATTACACGCTTGTAATAATGCTACTGATTACGCTCTATTAAAGGGGTTAGAATTGGGAGCAAAGGCAATTCTTGCTGTACCTTGTTGCCAACATGAATTTAATGAGAAGATGAGTAAAAATAAAAACTCAAATTTCTTCCTAAAGGAGAATACAATAGGTAAACATGGTATACTATTTGAAAAGTTTACCTCTCTAGCTACTGATGCCTTTAGAGCCCAAGCTTTAGAGCTTTGTGGATTTAGAACTCAAGTTATGGAGTTTATAGATATGGAGCATACTCCTAAAAATATATTGATAAAAGCCATAAAGGAGAAGGTATCGAAGGAGAGCCTAGAGAAAAAATATAATGAATATAGAACATTTAAAGAGTATCTAGGTATTGAACCAATTCTTGATGAGTTGTTATCTCCATATTTTTTAATAAAATATAATTAATTTTTAATTTCCCCTCTTGACTTATTGCACTTTATCAGCTATATACAAGTATTGAGATACAGAACTCAACTACAATAAAATCAGGAGGGCGTTACTATGAAGAATTATGAAATTGCAAAGATAAGAAATATCTCACTTTTAGGACATAGAGGTAGTGGTAAAACTACTCTTACTGAAGCTCTACTATACATCTCAAAGACTATCAATAAGATGGGTAGTGTTGAAGATGGAAATACTGTGTCTGATTATGATAAAGAGGAAATTAGAAGAGTCTTTTCTATCAATACTTCTGTTATCCCTATTGAGTATGGAGAGGGAAAATATAATTTTTTAGATACTCCAGGATATTTCGATTTTGTTGGAGAGGTTGAATCTGCTGTTAGAGTATCTGGTAGTTCTGTTATTGTTTTAGATGCTACATCAGGAGTTGAAGTTGGTGCTGAAAAAGCTTGGAGAATTTTAGAAGAGAAAAAACAACCAAGAATTATCTATCTAAACAAGATGGATAAAGGACATATCAACTATGAAAAATTACTTTACGAATTAAAAGAGAAGTTTGGAAAGAAAATAGCTCCTTTCTGTGTTCCAATAGGAGAGAAAGAGGAGTTTAAAGGTTTTGTTAATATTATAGAAATGAAGAGCAGAATATTTAATGGAAGAGAGTGCGAAGATAGACCTATCCCTGATTTTATGGATGTTTCTGAAGTTAGAAATCTTTTGATGGAGGCTGTTGCTGAAACTGATGAAGAGTTGATGGAAAAATACTTCAATGGAGAAGAGTTTACTATAGAAGAGATCAAAAGAGGATTACATAAAGGAGTTGTAAATGGAGATGTTGTTCCTGTAATAGTTGGATCTGCTATGCAAGGAATAGGAATACATACCCTTTTCAAAATGATAAATGACTATATGCCACTACCTAATGAGATGTTTGATGGAGTAAGAGTAGGTAAAAATCCAGCAGGAGAAGAGTGCTTTAGAAAGGTTGATAAAGCTGAGCCATTCTCTGCCACTGTTTTCAAAACATTAGTGGACCCATTTATTGGAAAGATCACTCTATTTAAAGTTAATTCTGGTGTATTGAAGAAAGATATGGAAGTTCTAAATATCAATAAGAATAAGAAAGAGAAGATATCTCAAATATTTTTCTTAAGAGGAAATAAACAGGAAGATGCTCTTGAAATTACAGCTGGAGATATTGGAGCTACTACAAAACTTCAATATACACAAACAGGAGATACTCTATGTGACAAGGATAACCCTATTGAGTATCCACAGATTGATTTTCCAAAAGCTTGTTTCTACTCTGGAGTTGAACCTGCTGAAAAAGCAGATGATGAGAAATTAAGTACTTGTTTACAAAAAATGATGGAAGAAGACCCTACATTTAAAGTATATAGAAACCACGAAACTAAACAACTACTAATTGGTGGACAAGGAGAAAAGCATCTATACATAATCATATGTAAAATAAAAAATAAGTTTGGTGTACATGCTGTACTAAATGATCCTATCGTATCATATAGAGAGACTATAAAAGGAAGCTCATCTGTCCAAGGAAAACATAAAAAACAATCTGGTGGAGCTGGACAGTATGGAGATGTATTTATCAAGTTTGAACACTGTGATAAAGAGTTTGAGTTTATAGATGATATTCATGGTGGAGTTGTTCCTAAATCATTTATTCCTGCAGTTGAAAAAGGATTGTTAGAAGCCAAAGAGAAGGGAACTCTTGCTGGTTATCCAGTAATTAACTTTAAGGCTACTCTTTATGATGGTTCTTATCACCCAGTTGATTCCAATGAGATTTCATTTAAACAAGCTGCAATTTTAGCTTTTAAAAAGGGAATTGAAGAGGCTAAACCAGTGTTATTAGAACCTATTATCTCAATGAAGATTACTATTCCAGAGATCTATCTTGGAGATGTAATGGGAGATATGAATAAACGTAGAGGTAGAATACTAGGAATGGATCACAATAGCTATGGAGAACACATATTGAATGTTGAAGCTCCTCAAGTTGAAGTATTAAACTATGCTTTGGATTTAAGAGCTATGACACAGGGAAGAGGAGAGTTTTCATTTGAATTCTCTAGATATGAAGAAGTGCCTGATGTTTTAGCACAAAAAATTATTGCCAATAGAAAAAAAGATTAATTGATAAAAAACTTCAAGGGTTATTTATTTAACTCTTGAAGTTTTTTTATATATAATACAGTTATTTTATCTATAATTTTTTTAATAGATATTTTTTTGCCAATCCTGTATTAAAAATTAATTCATTATTATTTAAGAGTAACTCTTTCTTTAATGAGTCACCATTTTTTAATTTTAAGCTATAATATTTTATCTCTTTTTTATTGATCTCTCTCTCTTCATCATAGTTCATATCAGCTTCAAAATTTTTATCTGGAATATTTAAAAAGTTTTTTAACTCCACTATACCATTGGGATAGCTCTTTAAATTTAGAAACTCATTGATAAACTCCCTACCTAATTGCTCAAAGTTACTATCTTCAATAAAGAAGTAACTATCTGTTCTTTTTGTATAGGGAATTGCCATTTTATTGATAAAGCCTATAGTTATATGGGCATCTGCACCAATTAATTTTAATAATTTTATTATCTCTTCATCATATCCCTCACCAAGTACAGCTAATATGATCTCTGGAGTAAAAAATTTAACCTTATGATAATTTTTTAAAATCTCATTTTTCGTATCTTTATTTATAATTAGAATACCTGTTTTATTTTGAAAATATATCCAAGAGGAGTTTTCATTATATAGATCTAAATTGTAATTAAATTTAGAAGCATTCTCTTTTAAAAAGTCATCTATGCTGTTATAATCTGTATTTTCATAGACTAAAGTAAACTTAAAATAATCAAAGCTCAGCATATCCTTTGGAACAATTATCCCTTTTACACAGATATCATTTGCCAAATACTCTTTTTGTGAGATAATCACAATATTTTTCATATAGATATCCTTTAAACTATTAAAAAAATATTTTTTGGTATTCTCCAACAAGATAGTATTCTTAGCCATATTAGAAGTAAAATAAAGCATAACTAAATATTCTACATTGCTATTTAGTAGTATATTTTGAATTTCACTTTCAAAATTTTCATAAGTTAACAAAGCTATTTTTTTTAATTTTTTACCATTCATTCCAATTAACCTCTATAAATATAATTAAAATCACCTACTATAACATTCTAACATCTTTTTGAAAAAATTAAAATATGAATTTTTCTATAATTTCAACTATTTACTATTTTAAAGTTTTATTATATAATTGTAATTGATATTTACTAAATAAATGATTAGGAGGGTTTAATATGATTAAATTAATAGGTATTCTATTAATTATAATAGGGTTTAGTTTAAAATTAGATACTATTATGGTTGTTTTACTAGCTGGAATAGCTACAGGATTAGTGTCATCTATTGATTTTTTAGAAATTTTAAGTATTTTAGGGAATGCATTTATATCTACTAGATATATGACTATCTTACTTTTAACTCTAGCAACAGTAGGATTACTAGAAAGAAATGGTTTAAGAGAGAGAGCTGCTAAGTGTATAGCTATGTTACAAGGGGCTACTTGTGGAAAGGTATTAACAGTTTATGTTATTATCAGAACTATAGCTGCTGCACTATCTTTAAGATTGGGAGGACATGTTCAGTTTATAAGACCACTTGTTTATCCAATGGCAAAAGGAGCTGCTGAGAAAAATGGTAAACTTAGTAAAGAGTTAGATGAGGAGTTAAAAAGTTTAGCCAATAGTATGGAAAACTATAGTAACTTCTATGGACAGAATGTATTCATTGCTTCTTCAGGAGTTTTATTGATTATGGGAACATTCCAAGAGTTAGGAATTAATGGTTTAGAGGCTTATAACATTGCTAAGGCAAGTTTTCCTATGGCTATAATGGCTATAGTTTTAGCAGGGATAAGAAACTATATGTTTGATAAAAAAATTGCAAAAAAGCAGGTGAATGCTAATGAATAATGTACTTCTTGAATTAATGTATGTTTTATGTGGAATAGTTTTAATAACTTGTGGAATCTATGCTATAAAAGATCCTGGAAATCCTAAAAAAATTGGAAGTTTCATCTTTTGGACTATATTTGGAGTAATTTTTATGGCTGGTCCATATATGAATCCAACTCTAGTAGGGGCATCACTATTGGTAATGGGAGCTCTTACAGCTACTAAAAATGTAAGTTTGGGAAGTTTGAAAAATAGTAGTGATGAGTATAGAGTAGCTCAAGAGAAAAAAATCGGAAATAAGATATTTATACCAGCTCTTTCTATAGGGGTTATAGCTTTCTCAATAGCACAGTTTACAACTCTTGGTGGTATAATTGGATTGGGAATTGGAGCTATTATCTCATTGATATTAACTATTATTTTTACAAAAGAGAAAGTAACAAATATTCCTTATGATTCAGCTAGAATGTTACAACAGATGGGACCAAGTGTAATTCTTCCACAGCTTTTAGGTGCTTTAGGTGCTCTATTTGCTAAAGCAGGGGTAGGAGAGGTAGTTGCAGGAATTATGGGTGGAATTATCCCAGATGGAAATAGATTATTTGGTGTAATAGGATACTGTCTAGCTATGGCAATATTTACTATAATAATGGGAAATGCCTTTGCCGCTTTTGCTGTAATTACAGCTGGAATTGGAATCCCTTTTGTTATTAATCTAGGTGCTGATCCAGCAGTTGTAGGAGCTCTAGGATTGACAGCTGGTTATTGTGGAACACTTATGACTCCAATGGCAGCAAACTTTAACGTTGTTCCTGCCTCTATTCTAGAGATGGAGAATAAAAATGGGGTTATCTTAGTACAAGCTCCAATAGCTGGAACACTTTTAATTTTACATATTATTTTGATGTACTTACTAGCTTTTTAATATATTACGAGGAGGAAATAGATGAAAGTATTAATAACTGGTTTTGATCCATTTGGAGGAGAGAAGATAAATCCAGCTTGGGAAGCTGTAAAAGGTTTAAAAGATGAGATTGAAGGAGCAGAGATAATTAAATTACAAATACCTACAGTCTTTAAAAAATCAGCTGAAAAACTATTTGAAAATATAGATGCAATTAACCCTGATGTTGTTATTTGTGTAGGACAAGCTGGAGGAAGATTTGAGCTTTCAATAGAGAGAGTAGCTATCAACTTAGATGATGGAAGAATCCCAGATAATAACGGATATCAACCTGTTGATGTAAAGGTATTTGAAGATGGAGAGAACGCTTATTTCTCAACACTACCTATAAAAGCAATGGTAGAAGAGGTAAAGAAAGTTGGAATTCCTTCTGCTATCTCTAATACAGCTGGAACTTATGTATGTAACCACATTATGTACTCATTACTTTACTATATAAATAAAAAGAACTTAGCTACAAGAGGTGGATTTATACACGTTCCTTACATAACAGAGCAAGTGTTAGATAAGAAAAATACCCCGTATATGGATTTAAATACAATAACTAGAGGACTTGAAGCTTGTATAAAAGCAGTTATAAACAATGAAACTGACCTTAAAATATCTGGTGGAAAAGAGTTCTAGTAAACATAAAGGAGAGCCTTGCTCTCCTTTTTTCTTAGTTATTAATAATATTTTAAGAGTGGTAGTAATTGAGTATAGTTTTTATCCTCAATTAAAACTCCTTCTAAATTTTGTATAATAAATTTGTCAAATCTTAAAAGAATAAAAGTTATTGCCATTTTTTTTAAGGCTTTATTCAATGCTCTTTTCTCCTGTAACTCCAACCTTCTATATTTTTCATATGAATTTATAAAAACCTCTATATATCTTTCCTCTGTTTGTTTATTAAAATTATTTATTCTGATCCAATAATTGATAACGATAGCTAGATCATAGATAAACGGAGCTGTTTGTGATTCATTAAAATCTAAAATTCCTACTATACTTCCATTTTTAATAAATACATTATCTGGAAAGATATCATTGTGGATAACTCCACTTGGAAGCTTGGAAAAATCAAAGTGTTTAACCTCTTCATAGAGTGATCTAATTTTAATTTTTTCCATTGCTGAAATAGGAATGAAATTAAAATCAATCTTATTATAGTAATTCTCCATATCTATTCTTGATTTTCTAATCAAAAGTTTTCCATATGAATATCTGTGTAATTTTCCTAAATACTCTCCAATCTCCACTAATAATTTTTCATTAACTATCTTAATTGGTTCTCCCTCTATAAACTTAAAGATGGCTACCATTTTATTAGCTTTCACTATATAATTTTTATTTTCAACAGTTTTTATTGGAACACAACATGGAATAATCTCTTTTATATCCAAAAGAAATTCTAACTCTTTTTCCTCCTGTTCAAACTTCCTACCACCTTCAAAGATTCTCAAAATAAACCTACCCTCTAAACACTCCAAATAGTAGTTGGTATTGAGTATTCCATTTTTTATCATATGATAATTTCTAAGGGTTAATCTATAATTAATTAATATATCCTCTATATCCTCTAATGAAAATTTTGTATAAACTGCCATTTTATCCTCCAATAATATACTCACTACTATCTTATCATTTTTAAGGTTATTAATTACTCAAAAATATTTTCTCCAAAAAATAGGGAAACCCTAACCATGGGTAAGTTAGGGTCATATGGGTTTTATTCACGTCTGTGAATCATGGGTATTAGAAACAAACTGTCATTGTTCTACGATATTATCCTATCATACAATTATACAATTGTCAATGTATATTTAAATATTTATGATAATATTATACCCTAATATTGCTTATTCTTTAATCAATATTTTTAATTTAGATGTTTTTTATATTTAAACTCTTTATTATATATATAATTAGCTACAAACATTGAAGATATACCCCCAACTAATTTAGAAATCATAACTGGAAATACCAAATCTTTGTCGATCCCAGCTGTAAACCCTAAGTGACTTCCCAAAACAAAAGCTCCACTTACAGAAAAGGCTATATTTAGCAATTTTCCTCTTTCATCCATATCTTTTAAAATCTTAAACATTGGAATATTGTGGGCTAAACAAGCTATCAAACCAGCAGTGGATTTTTCATTGATTTTAAATATCTTACCAATAGCCATTAGTGGTTTAGTAAATACTGTAGTTATAAAATATAACATGGGAAAAGCCCCAGCTAAAGTTATTGCAATACTTCCTACAGTTTCTATTCCACTCATTATAGGAAGCATTCCTCTTATTAAAACAACTCCAGTTAAAGTTTCTAAAATCTGAATTGCTAGTCCAAAAGTTGTTAAGATAAACATAAACTTCCCAAAAATAAAGAATCCTTTTGCAACTCCTTTAGGAAATTTCATTAAAGCCCAACATATAGCAATAGTAAATGAGATAATAGGAATCAAATTAAAAAATAGAAGTTTTAATGAAAATCCTGCAACGATTCCCCCTATAAGACATCCTAATGGAATTGTTGATATTCCAGCAAGAATCCCCTTTGATAGATATTTCTCATCACTTTTTTCCACTAGATTTAAGGCTATAGGAATAGTAAAAGAGAGAGTTGTTCCCATTGTAGCACTAAGAAATAGCCCTGATAATAGCCCTCCTTCAAGAGAAGTAGCCAACTCTTGTGAAAGAATATATCCTCCCATATCACTCGCTAAGATAGTTCCAGCAAACATAGCTGGATCAGCTCCAATTATTTTATAAAAAGGGGTAATAATTGGTTTTAAAAAAGATGCTATCACAGGAGAAAAGGAGATTATTCCCAGCATAGCTAATGCTAATGTCCCCATTGTCATAATTCCATCTTCAAATTTTTGTCCATATCCAAGTTTATTTCCAAAAACTCTGTCTATGGCTCCAACAAACATAAAAAAGACCATAATATAAATTATTATGTTATTAACACTCACAAATCAATCCTCCTAAAAATATTTTCTATTCATTATATAATATTTTAAAAAAAAATGCTATAATCAAATTAGGAGAATTACAAAACAAGATGGTGATAATATGATTAATCTAATTATACTATATCTATATGTTTTAGTAGTAAAAAATAGTTACGGGGAATTTAAAGAGGTTGTACCTTTAGAAGCTTCTAGTGATTTTAAGATGACTAAAGTGATAAAAAAGCAACCTTTAGAAAATAGAAAGATAAAAAAGATAGAAGAGGAAAAAAGAGATGAAGATATAGTGCAGGTTATAGAGGAGGAAGAATCGGAAGATAGTATATCAAATGAGAGTGTTCCAATAATTAGTGAAGCTAGATTAAAGGAGATAATCTCAGAATCCAAAGACTCACCTCTCCCACAAAATGAAGTTGAAATAAATAGCAATACTCTATATTCAATCAATGCCGAAAAAAACTCAGGTGATGGAGTTTTTCAAAGTTTAGAAGAAACTTTAGATAAATATGAGTTTTCAGATAAAAGTAATGATAGTTATGGAGGAAAGGTAACTTCAACAGAGATAACATCTGATAAGTTAATAGATAATTTAGAGTTTGGAGTGGGAGTTGCCTATGAAAATGATGAATACTATAATGGTGATGAGAGAAAACAAAATACTGAAGTATTGTCACACACTCCTGTATATGCTATAGGAAAATATAAGATTGCTAAAGATGAGGAGAGTGTTAAATATTTAAAGTTGAATTTAGGTTATGCCATAGGTGATTATACTCAAAATAGAGAATATGAAAATAAAACTCAAAATGGTCTTTATTACGGTATAGGTGGAGGAATGGAGTTTGATAAATTCTCTTTAGATCTAATGTATCAAGTAAACAAAGATGCATATGAGAAAAAAGACTCTACTCAAGATGATTCGAGAATAACTTTTTCTGTAGATTATAAATTGGATATATAATTTTGACTTTTATAGTATACATTTTTTAGAAAATGATGTATGATATAAATATCATTTATAATTTATAAGGAGAAATAGAAATATGACAACAAGATCATTGAGTAATGAGGAATTAGAACAGATTTTTTTTTATGCAGAAATGGATATAGGAGTAAGGAGATAAAAATTCGTCCCAATCCTAAGATACAACTGATAATTTTAATTCAATTGAATACAGGATTAAGAATAGGAGATGTACTCTCTTTAAAAAGAAAAAACATAAACCATAGCTACCTGAATATAAGAGAGCAGAAAACCAATAAAATTCAGCATAGACAGATAAATATAGATGTCTATCAAATAATAGAGTCTTACTGTATTGAAAATAATATAGACCATGAAGATAAGATATTTACTTTAGGTGTTAGATGGATTCAAGGATATCTCAATAAAATAGGAAGGATTTTAAAAATTTATGGACTATCAACTCATAGTTTTAGAAAAACCTATGCTCATTTACAATATGTAAATAATAATTACAATATAGAATTGGTTAGAAGATTATTAAATCACTCTTCAATCTCGGTTACACAGAGATATTTAGGAATATCAGATAATGAAGTCAATATGGCATCAAGTTCTTTTAAAATAATTTTTTAAAATCTATTTACAAAATAGCATTTAAGTAGTATATATAATATTAACAGATACCTATTAAGGAGGAATTACTATGACTAAAAAAGAATTTATTGAATTATATGCTGCAAAAGGGGATATATCTAAAAAAGAGGCTGAGAAATATATAAATTTATTTCTTGACAGTGTTGAAGATTCACTGGTTAAAGGAGAGGATGTATTGTTTGTAGGTTGGGGTAAATGGGAGGTTGTAGATAGAGCACCTAGAGATGTTAGAAACCCTCAAACTCAAGAGTTAATGAAAATTGAAGGTAAAAAAGTTGTTAAATTTAAAGTTGGAAAATTATTAGCTGATAAAATTAAATAGAATTTTGAAAAAGCCTGTTTTTTAGCAGGTTTTTTCTTTAGTATTTTCTTTTTTTATGCTATAATTTCTACATATAAAACCTAGTAAAAATTTAGTAAGAGGTGATAAGTTGAGAGTAAATGTTAATAATATAATTATTTCTTTAGTGAAGGATCAAGATAAAGAGATAATGAAAGAGATTATTAAAAGAGGTATAAAAAGGGAGAATATAAAAGGGATTATTTGGAATAAAAGATCAATAGATAGTAGAAAAAAAAGTGATATCAAGCTTATCTATAACTTAGAGGTGGAATTAAAAAAAGCTATAGATATCTCAAATTTAAAAAATGTAAGCTATGCACAGGAGATTGTAAAACAGGATAGAGAACCATTGTATAGCAAAGGAACAACTGTAGCTGTTATAGGAGCTGGTCCTGCTGGATTATTTGCAGCATTGAGATTAGCTGAATATGGATATACTCCAATGGTATTTGAAAGAGGAGAAGAGGTTGATAAAAGAGATATAACTACTGCTAAATTCGTACATTCATCAATTTTTAATCAAAATTCTAATATACAATTTGGAGAGGGTGGAGCTGGAACATACTCTGATGGAAAGCTTAACACTAGAATAAAAAGTGAATATATGGATAAAGTTTTTGAAACTTTTGTAGAGTGTGGTGCCCCTGAGAATATACTTTGGGATTATAAGCCTCACGTGGGAACAGATATTTTAAAAGAAATAGTTAAAACTCTTAGAAATAAAATAAAGGCTATGGGTGGAGATTTCTACTTTAATTGCAAGCTGGAAAAAATACATCTTAAAGATGGAAGAGTATGTGGTGCTGATGTAATAAATGAGGTTGGAGAGAAGGAGTTTTATAACTTCAATAATATTATCTTGGCTACTGGACACTCTGCTAGAGATACATATAGAATGTTAAATCAAATCGGAGTCCATATGGAGAGTAAGCCTTTTGCTATTGGTGCTAGAATTGAGCACTTGAGAGAAGATATTGATAAGATGCAATATGGTAAATTTGCTGGGAATGAACTTTTAGGAGCGGCAACTTACAACGTTACATATAATAATAGAGCTGACGAGAGAGGAGTATTCTCTTTCTGTATGTGTCCTGGTGGTGTTATTGTCAATGCAGCTTCAGAAGAAAATAGTTCACTTGTAAATGGAATGAGCTACTCTCAAAGAGATGGTAAATTTTCTAACTCAGCAATTGTAGTTGGAATAAAAGAAAATGATTTTGGAGGTCACCTATTTTCCGGAATGGAATTCCAAGAGCAATTAGAAAGAAAGACATATGAACTTGGACAAGGATATGGTGCACTTTATCAAAATGTAATGGACTTTATGAATAATAGAAAAACTTCACACCAAATTGAAAGTAGTTTTGAAATGAAAAAAACTTCATACAACTTAAATAATCTTTTCCCAGAGGTAATAGTTGAAAATATGAGGGGGGCATTTGAGTATTGGAGTAAAAATCCACTATTTATTTCAGAGCGTGCTAATCTTATAGCTCCTGAAACAAGAACTTCTGCTCCTGTTAGAATAGTTAGAGATGTTATTGGAAGATCAGTTAATATAGATGGATTATATCCCATTGGAGAAGGAGCTGGATATGCTGGTGGAATAGTTAGTGCTGCTGTAGATGGACTAAAAATCATAGATTTAGCTTTTACAAAACCTAAAGATAGTAGTATAATATATTTTTAAACAATAAAGGAGTTGATTCAAATGAACTTGAACAATTATGAAGGAAGAGTATCTTATAATGAGATGGATACAGAAGTTAGTAACTCATTTATAAGAAAGGTATTTTTGAATATGATAGGAGGGTTAGTTATAACTACATTAGTTCCTATCTATGTATTCTTTTTTAATCAAGAATTAGTATACACACTAGCATCATATTTTAAAGTGATAGCAATAGCTGAAATGGCACTTGTATTCTTCTTAAGTCTTGGAATTAATAAGATGTCATCTACAACTGCAAGACTTGTATTTTTTATTTATTCATTGATGAATGGAATTCTATTTTCAAGTTTAGCTTTTGTTTTTCATCCAATATCAATACTTTATACTCTTGGAGTAACTGTAATAATGTTTGTTGTAATTGGAATATATGGTTATACAACAAAAGAGGATCTAACTAAATATAGTAAATTTTTAATGACAGGACTTATAACTATTATTATTATCTCATTAATTAATTTATTTATAGGTGCTCCACTTCTTTATTGGGCAGGAACAATACTTGGAGTTGTTATATTTTCTGGTCTAATTGCTTTTGACATCAACAGAATAAAATATATAGCTTATGAGATTGCTGGAAATAATGATGATGAGATGGTTGAAAAAATGGGAATAATTGGAGCTTTAAATCTATATCTAGACTTTATAAATCTATTCCTATATCTATTAAGAATCTTCGGTAAGAAAAGAAATTAGGAGTTGTTTATGAAAAAAAGTTTAGTTTTCTCTTTTCTCCTATTGCAATCTTTGAGTTTTTCTCAAGAGAATCTCAATAATATGAGTGAGATTCATAGTAAAATTTTAAGTAATAGAGGAAAAGAGCAGTTTAGAAAGAGTATAATTTTTAAAAAACTTGATAGAGCTGGATATAGTGGAAGCAATCAATACCTAGAGTATATTGGTGAAATAGAGAATAAATATGAGAGTGATAATACCTCTTTCAATTCTAAAACAAAAGGATTTTCTATGGGAACAAATAGTAATCTTATTTCAAATCCAGATGTATATTTAGGAGTAAATCTTGACTATTTAAAATCTAAATTAGAATATGATAGAGAAAATAGTAAAGTGAGAACTTATGGAATAGATTATTATGTTGGAAAAAATATTGATAATTGGTTAATTATTGGTAGGGCTGGATATAATGAGAGTAAGAATATCTATAATAACTATAAATATAGAGATAAAAATTACTCTTTGGGAATAGAGAGTGGATATTTTTACTCTATTAATGAAAAATCTATACTATATCCATATGTAGCTTTTGATTGGAATCAATATACAATGAAGGCTCATAACAATATTAAAAATAGTAATGAATACATAGGAAGTAGCACTTTGGGAATTTCTTACACACAAGAGATAAAAGAAAAGTTTTTACTAACTATGTCAGGTGAATGGATATATGATTTTGCCAATAGAAGTGATATAAAACTTAATGATACTAATTATAGAGTTAAAAGCTTAGATCTAGGAAGAGATACTGGAGCCTTTAACATAAAACTTGGATATTTTCTTAAGCCAGATTTCTTAATAGGTGTAGGCTATAGTAGTTTTCTAAATAAAAACTATTACTATGACATGTTCTCTATAACTCTATCACATAATTTTTAAGAATTAAAAAAGAGATGACTTTAGTAACTTTATTTTACTATAATCATCTCTTTTTTTACTATTTTCTTGACAATAACACTATGTTTTGCTATAATATGTTGTTCAAACAACCCTTGGGAAGCTACCTATATGGACTAGGTGGCTTTTTGTTTGATGTATAATAAAAATGAAGAAGTTGTCGTTTAAAAAGTTACTGTTTTAAATAAAAAAATCCATTGTAAAT